>JBIIPV010000243.1:0-3045 GCA_044342435.1 Lacibacter sp.
CTCTGAATGGCTGTTCTGAAAATCGCAATTCAGATTCACTCATTCTTTATCTTTGTTTATATGGCCAGGAAAAAAGAATCCGGAAACACATCTAAGAAAAAAGGAGAGGATCTCAAGGCAGATAAGGAGCAGCATGTATCGGTAACGGAAATCATCAAAGACGAACGTACACACAAGATCACGGGAGTCGTATTGTTGTTAACGGGATTGATATTGCTTTTGTCTTTTGCATCTTATTTATTTTCATGGCGTCAGGATCAGGACAAAGTACTGCAGGGAGCTGCTAAGTTTTTATTTTCTTCAGACGAAAAAGAACATGTATTCAATTTGCTGGGTCGCTTTGGAGCATACATCTCTCATCTGTTTATATACAAGGGATTTGGGATTGCTTCTTTTCTGGTTTGTTTTTTGTTTTTTGCAGCCGGCATCAATATGATCTACGGAAAAAAAGTTTTTTCTGTCATTCGAAACATACGCTATTTGATTATGGGCTGGCTTGTGCTTCCGGTATCATTTTCTTTTTTTCTGGGGCGTTTTGAATTTGCATGGGGAGGTATGCTCGGCAAATATCTCGAAAACCAATTGTCATTGTTCCTTGGAAATGTGGGCACTGCGATATTATTAACGATTGCTGCTACTTCTTATATCATTTGGCGCTTTAATCCTGTTTTCCGACTTCCACAAAAGAAGCAAACGGCAGAACCTGTTCTTCCAGTAACAGAAGATCTTCCTGAAGAAGCAGAAGAACCCAAAGAAGATCCGCTACCAAAAGAGAAAGAAAAAAAATCAGAGGGCAACGTGCTTCTTCCTTTGATAACGAATCAAGAGTCGACTTTTGACAATCCCACACCGGTTAGTCAGGAAGAGGACAGCAAGAAATACGCGCTTGAATTAACGGAGCTGCCTGAACAGGAGCAGGAAGAACAACCCGCACAACCAATTTTGCCTTTAAGTTCTGAAGAAAGTGATTCTGATTCTCTTGCTCTTGAAATTAAAGTAGCTGATCCCGAACCTGCTGTTGACTCTGAAGGATCTGTGGTAGAAAACCTTCCTCCGTATGACCCTTTTCTTGATCTCAAAGATTATAAATTCCCTTCTTTGAGTTTGCTCGAAAATCATGGCAGCGAAAAAATAGTACAGGATCCGAAAGAACTTGAAAACTATAAAAATCAGATCATCAACACACTCCGGAATTACGATATTGAAATACAGAAGATTTCTGCAACTGTTGGTCCTACAGTTACCCTGTATGAAATTGTTCCTGCTGCGGGTGTAAGAATTTCTAAGATCAAAAATCTGGAAGATGATATTGCGTTGAGTCTCTCTGCCTTGGGTATTCGCATCATTGCGCCAATTCCCGGCAAGGGAACAATTGGTATTGAAGTGCCCAATGTGAAGAAGACCGTGGTGAGCATGAAGACTTTGTTGTCGAGTGAAAAGTTTCAGCATGCACAGCTTTCTTTGCCAATAGCGATCGGTAAACAAATTGACAATGAGAATTACATTGTTGATTTAGCCAGCATGCCGCATTTGCTGATGGCCGGTGCTACAGGTCAGGGTAAATCGGTTGGATTAAATGCCATCCTTGTTTCTTTGTTGTATAAAAAACATCCTTCTCAATTAAAACTTGTACTGGTTGATCCCAAAAAAGTCGAACTAAGTTTATACCGGCACATAGAAAGGCATTTTCTTGCAAAGCTGCCAGGTGAAGAAGAGTCAATCATCACGGATACCAAGAAGGTAATTAATACATTGAATGCCCTGTGTATTGAAATGGATAATCGGTACGATCTGCTTAAGGAAGCGGGTTGCAGAAATATCAAGGAATACAATGAGAAATTTGTAGCACGGAAACTGAATCCACAAAAAGGGCATCAGTATCTTCCATTTATCGTGCTTGTGATAGATGAATTTGCAGATCTGATCATGACAGCCGGCAAGGAGGTGGAAACACCAATAGCAAGGCTCGCGCAGCTTGCACGCGCCATCGGCATTCATCTGATCATCGCCACACAACGTCCTTCCGTAAACATCATCACAGGAACAATCAAAGCCAACTTCCCGGCTCGTATTGCTTTTAAAGTATCTTCAAAAGTGGATAGTCGCACCATCCTTGATACCGGAGGTGCTGAGCAGCTCATTGGACGAGGCGACATGCTTATCAGCAACAATGGCAATCTTACTCGCTTACAGTGTGCATTTGTTGATACACCTGAAGTGGATGAAATAGTCTCTTTTATCAGCAAACAAAGAGGTTATCCTCAGCCTTTCCTTCTGCCTGAATACACTGATGAAAAAGAACTGGAAGGAAAGGATTTTGATATGAACGACAGAGATTCTTTGTTTGAAGACGCTGCCAGGGTGATAGTTCAAAATCAGGTGGGGTCCACATCTTTGTTGCAACGCAGAATGAAGCTTGGTTATAACCGTGCAGGCAGGTTGATGGATCAGCTGGAAGCAGCTGGCATTGTGGGAGCAAGTCAGGGTAGTAAAGCAAGGGAAGTGCTCGTCAAAACAGAGGCCGATCTCGATTCATTTCTCAGAAACAACCTTTAATTGTTAATTCCCTGAAAAAAAATCAAATTACGGCGAACCATTGCCGGATCTTATATTTGCGCTCTTATCTTTGGGAATAAACATCAAATATGAAGCAAGTTTTATCTTTTTTGACAATTTTCTTTTTTACGGCAACAGCAGGTGCACAGAGTAAAGGTCAAAGTGATCCCAATGCAAAAAAAATATTAGATGCCGTAAGTGCTAAATTTAAAACTTACAAAGGCGTGAAAGCGACTTTCACTTTTAAGAATGAGGACAACAAAGGCAAGGTACTTGGTAGCAAAACAGGTACTCTTTACATGAAAGGCAATAAATACAGAGTTACTTTGAATGGCGGGCAAGACATATTCTGTGATGGAGCAACCATTTCTACTTATGATGCGTCTTCCAATGAAGTAACGCTTACCAAGTTTGACCCAGTACAAAGCACCATTACGCCACAAAAATTATTTACCAATTTCTACGATAAAGATTTTCTGTATAAGTTGA
>JBIIPV010000014.1:0-11706 GCA_044342435.1 Lacibacter sp.
AGGCGGTCAGCTTGTAGAACAATCAGAACTGGAAAAGTTCATCACGAAAATTGAATCAAATAAAATTAAGAGCTGGGAACAAGTACATCAGTTTTATCAAGAACAGGCAAACCTTTACGCAGAAAGAAAGAGAGTACATGCACTTGCATGCTGGAAAGAGATAAGCGGCAAAACAAATTTCACAAATGAAGATATTCGTCAATTATTTATCCGTTTCATTCAGACCAAAGAATGGATGCTGAAAGGCATAGAATCTTCTCGTGAAAAAGATTATACCAATCCTTTCCGCAAAATGGTGTATGAGAATGATGAAGAAATGGAAATCATCACCGGAAAACTAAGTGAGAACACATTCATTCTACAGCAAAGAGCAGAGCTGAAAAAAATGAAAAGGGAAGTGAAGAAATGGATTAACGTGCTTTAATGAAAATACCGGGATGTCCGGCCGGCCATGTGAGTTTATTGCTAGTTAATAATTGTTGGAGTTCCTCGTAATTCATAATACGTAACAAAATCAAACGCCAACAGCTAACTGCCAACCGTTTACTCTCCCCAAATATTATCCTTTCCATCAAGCCACTTTTTCACGAGGTCGGTTGTAACTGACTTCGGACGTTCGATTGGGAAGGCTAAAGCTCTGTCCCAGATCAGACTTGATAACACTCCTAATGCACGACTCACAGCAAACAAAACAGTGTAATATTCGTATTCCACCATGCCGTAATGCACCAGTAATGCTCCGCTATGCGCATCTACATTGGGCCAGGGGTTTTTAATTTTTCCTAAAGACTGAAGTATAGGTGGAACCACTTCATAAATATTCCATACTGTATTTACAAGCTTATCATCCGGCATATGCTTCTTGCCAAATTCCATTTGTGCCGTGAAACGAGGATCTGTCTTTCTCAACACTGCATGCCCATAACCCGGAACCACTTTACCTGAACTAAGTGTCTGCTTCACATATTCCGCAATCTGCTCCTTAGAAGGTTCATTTGTTTTCAGCGCTTCCTGCATTTCAAAGATCCACTTAATCACTTCCTGATTAGCGAGTCCGTGCAAGGGACCGGCTAAACCATTCATCCCTGCTGCATAACTGAGATAAGGATCGCTGAGTGCACTGCCTACAAGGTGAGTGGTATGCGCAGACACATTGCCTCCTTCATGATCTGCATGAATGGTCATATACAAACGCATCAACTCCATGAAACCCGGATCATCATAACCTAGCATGTGTGCCAGATTTCCTGCCCAGTCGAGTAAGCCATTCGGATGAATATGTTCGTTATTCTTATACTTACGGCGATAGATATACGCAGCAATGCGGGGTAAACGTGCAAGCAGGATCATGGCATCATCAAATACCGGCTCCCAGTAATCTTTTTTATTGATGCCTTCCGAATATTTCTTCGCAAAATAACTTTCTGTCTGCAAGGCCATCACACCAACTACATACATGGTCATTGGATGTGAATTCAATGGCAAAGCATCAATAGCCGCGAAAACATGATTGGGCACATGGCTTCTTCTCTGCCAGATATCAGTGATGTAATTTGCTTCTTCCTGTGTAGGCAAATCTCCCGTGAGCATCAGGTGAAACAACCCTTCAGGAAGAGGTTGTTCTCCTTTGGGGGATTTGGGAAGCTTGTCCTGTAATTCAGGTATAGAATAACCTCTGAAACGGATTCCCTCCTGAGCATCTAAAAGAGAAGTTTCAGTTACAAGCCCGGTAATGCCTCTCATCCCCTGATAAATCTGCGAGAGATTCACCTCCCCTATTACTTTATTACCATGCTGCTTGATTATATCCTTGATCTCTGCCCCTGCCGCATCTGCTTTGGCTTTGAACTTATCTTTTAAAATGCCCATATATCGTTTTTAAAATGTTTTTTTCGGTACGTTATCAAAGGTAAACAATGAATGGTACTGACAAAATTTGAGAACAAAATGTTTTCAAATTATCAGACTTTCACAAAATCATAACAACGAAAAGAGAGAATAGTTATTTGGGAGCCTTTTTATAAAGGTAAAATGCCACACCACCGAAAATAAAACAAGGCAGCCAGGCAGCAATTAAAGGCGGAAAATTTCCTTTTGTGGAGAAGACCATCGAAAATTTATCAGTCAAAATAAAGGCAACGCCAATGATAAAAGCAACCGCAAGGTGCAATCCGCTTCCGCCTCGGATTTTTCTGCTTGCAAGAATGGCTGCAATCAGTGTCATTAAAATCACTGAAACAGCATAGGCATCTCTTCTGTAACGTTCAAACTGTAATGCTGCAAGACCTTCTGACCCCCTCCTTCGCTCCTGGCTGATTAATCTGTTCAGTGCAGGGGTTGTGAGTTTCTCCTTCATGTATTCGTCGTTAACCAGATCAGAAGGTAGATACCCAAGATTGATTTTCATGGAATCTTTGTATAAAACACTTTCCTTCACACCGCTGATATGACGCTCAATGACCTGACGAAGGCGCCACTCTTTCTTTACCTTATCCCAAACTATTTGTTCACTTCTCAGGTTATAAATAATTTTTTGCTGCTGCATCTTTTCCATGAAAAACCCTTGCCCCAGTCCTGATACTGTATCAAAACTTCTGATACCTGCATAAGAAACAGAATCGATCCGGAAATGAAGATTGGTCAGGTACTGAAGCGACTGGTTGCTTACCCGCCCCATGTTGATGTGGTTGTTTTCAAAATCTGTCCTTATTTTATTTGCAACAGGAACAAGAAAATGATTGGAAAGTCCAAGCATGATTGCGAGTATGAGTCCTCCAACCGAATAAGGCAATAAAAAACGACGCAAGCTCATACCTGTACTTAACATCGCAATGATTTCACTTCGTAAAGCCAGGCGAGATGTGAAAAACACAACAGATATCAGCACAAAAACAGGAAACAGGAGACTGATAATATGCGGAACAAATCCGTAATAATAACCTGTGATAATTTGAAGGGCTGAAAATTTGGTTTTGATGAAATCCTCAGCTTTCTCACTGGCATCAACCGCCACTGCCAGCAAGGTAAATAGCAGCATCGAGAAGAAGAATGTCTTTAAAAACATCCCCAGTATGTATCGGTCAATTTTCTTCATCAATGCATGCAATTTAAATCAAGATGTTTCAATGCAGAAAGAACATTTAAATGACATTCAAAACAAATTACAACCTCGTTTTTAAAACCGGAATCATTTCATTTTTCCAAGAAGAAAAACTTCCTTCAACGATCTGCTTACGAGCTTCCCCGACAAGCCACAAATAAAAAGCGAGGTTATGAATACTTGCAATCGTCAGCCCGGTAATTTCTCCTGCCTTCATTAAATGCCTCAGATAAGCACGGCTGCAGCCGGCACTTACTTCAGAACCAATTTGGTCATCAAGCGGAGAAAAATCTGTTTCCCATTTTTTATTATCAATATTAATGACTCCCTTGCTTGTGAAAAGCATCCCATTTCTTCCATTACGTGTAGGCATCACACAATCGAACATATCTACGCCAAGCGATATGCACTCGAGCAGGTTCCATCAGATACCGAGGTTTATGTGCAGGGAGTTCTTCGCAACACAAAGCGGTAAACTCATACAACATCTCTTCCGGCTCTCCTACACTAAGCCCCCCGATTGCACAACCGGGAAGGTCTTTTGATGCAACAAATTGTGCAGAGGCTCTTCTTAAGTCTGTAAAAGTCCCACCCTGAACAATTGGAAACAGATTCTGTGTATAACCATAGGGGTCCGGTGTTTCGTGTAACCTTTTAATACACCGGTCAAGCCAACGATGAGTCAGCTCCATTGATTTCAAATTGTATTGATAATCGCTGGGATAAGGCGGACATTCATCAAATGCCATCATGATGTCGGCTCCAATTTTACGCTGCGTATCAATGACATTTTCAGGTGTGAAAAGATGTTTACTTCCATCAATATGACTTTGGAAAACAACCCCTTCTTCTTTAATTTTTCTATTGGCAGCAAGCGAAAAAACCTGATAACCTCCGCTGTCGGTCAGTATAGGGTGATTCCATCCGTTAAAGCGATGCAAGCCACCTGCTTTTTCCAGAACATCCGTACCGGGTCGTAAATAGAGATGATAAGTATTTCCCAGGATGATGTGCGCCTTTACATTTTCCTCCAGCTGCTTCATCGTGAGTGCTTTTACACTTCCTGCTGTTCCTACGGGCATGAAAATTGGAGTTGGAATATCTCCATGGTCTGTTCGGATCAACCCTGATCTGGCTTTGCTGTTGGTGTCGGCATGTTGTAACTGAAAACTTAATACTGGCATGGAGCGGCAAAGATACAGTCTGATTTGGTGAACTTTTAAATGTATGTGGACAAGCAGTTGGTGCTGTTTTATTTAGAAACGATAATTTCGCAGCCACGTATGATTTTATCCTGGCAACAATTGATTCTTTATTGTTTTTACGGCGTGGCCGGCATTCAACTTTTTTATACACTGTGGTTTTTTGTCCGTTTCGCATTTTATAAGAAACCGAAAGCAGACAGCAGCCGGCAACATGCCGTTTCTGTAGTGATCTGCGCAAGAGATGAAGCACAAAATCTCACAGACAATCTGCCATTGGTCCTGCAACAAGGATACCCCTCCACTTATGAAGTGGTAGCGGTGAATGATAATTCTTTTGATGACAGCAAGTATGTGCTTGAGTATCTTTCAAAACCCTTCCGTCACCTAAGGCCCGTAGAGCTCCAGCAGGAGGCACGTTTGATACAAGGCAAAAAATTTCCTTTGTCCATCGGTATCAAAGAGGCAAAGTATGAATTACTCTTACTAACAGACGCAGATTGCAGACCTTCCTCGCCCAACTGGATTGAGTCTATGCAAAGCGGCTTCAGAAATGAAAAAGAAGTTGTACTGGGTTATGGCCCATATGAAAAGGCACCCGGCCTTTTAAATAAACTGATCAGGTTTGAAACATTTTTGACGGCACTGAATTATTTCTCTTTTGCACTTGCAGGTGTACCCTATATGGGCGTTGGACGCAACCTGGCATATAAAAAATCACTGTTCCTGAAAAACAAAGGATTCTCACAACACAACCAGCTTCCTGGCGGGGATGACGACCTGTTTATCAATCGCGTGGCAACAAAACATAATACCACCATTGTAATTGATCAGGATGCTTTTATGTACTCTACTGCAAAGAAGAGCTGGAAAAACTGGCGACAACAAAAAACAAGGCATTATTCAACAAGCAGGCATTATAAAAAATCACATCAATTCTTACTTGGGCTGCAATCAATTTCTCATTTTTTGTTTTATCCACTACTGGTTTTATCTATTATATTCACCAACTGGTGGCTTCCGTTGGCTGTATATGGCGGACGTTTAATTTTACAGGGAATGATCTACTACCGAAGCATGAATAAATTAAAAGAGAATGATTTATTCTGGATCTATCCGTTACTGGATATCTGGCAATGGCTCTACTATCTTCTTTTTGCTGACACCCTGCTCCGAAAACCACAGTCGTTCTGGAAATAAAAACATTTTTTAAAATGGGGACAGATTTGCTCTTACACTATTTTTCCGAATTCACACCAGATCAACTGAAACAGTTCGATCAGCTTCGTCCACTTTATGAAGAGTGGAACAATCAAATCAATGTCATTTCAAGAAAAGACATTGATCAGTTGTATCTGAATCACGTTTTACATTCCCTTTCCATTGCTGCTGTATTTCAATTTGAACCCGGAACTAAAATTGTTGATTTAGGAACAGGAGGTGGATTCCCCGGGATTCCACTTGCTATTTTTTTTCCGGAAGTAAACTTCTTACTTACCGACAGCATCGGAAAGAAAATAAAAGTAGTGGAAGCCGTTGCTCAAAGTATTGGTTTGAAAAATGTTCGTGCCATGCACACACGTACTGAAGAAATAAAAAATGAAAAATTTGATTTCGTTGTGAGCCGGGCTGTAGCTCCTTTGAAAGAATTATGGAGATGGAGTCTGCCTATTTTGAAAGCGAAAGGCCAAGGAAAACCCGCTCAAGCAGGAGATGAACAGATTTTCGGCGGACTCATTTGTTTAAAAGGAGGCAACCTGAATGAAGAAATCAAAGAAAGCGGATTGCACCCTTTAATTTGGGAAATTGATCAAATTTTCGATCTCCCATATTTTAAAGAGAAATTTATATTGTTAGCTAAGAGGTAAAGAATGGTAATTAGATGTTGGTTGTTCGTTCGATAAAGAATAGCATATAGCGAATGACGATCTTCCCGCAGGACGTGGTTCGTGTCCAGCGTACCACAATCTAAAACTGGTTTAACGGCGCGCTCCTACGGAGCTATTTCCGGGTTCATAATTACTTTTCTACAAATAGTTCGCCCCTACGGGGCTAAAATTGTTTGTCCACCCCGGGGTCTCGCGCAGCGGACCAAGGGAAGCAATATGATCTTTGCGTTGTTCGATATTCGTTAATCGTTGTTCGAAAAATTCTTTCTACAAATATTTCGCCCCTATGGGGCTAAACCCTAAACACCTAAACGACTCAACGCATCTACAAATTAACGCATAAGCGAAAAATGCTATCTCTGCGAAAACCTCCATTTCTCCTTTCTCTGCGCCGAAATCGTTTTTCGATGTTCGTTAATAGATAGACGAACAACGATTCATCTACCACTTCAATTCGAGGCGATTGTTTTTCCTGTCTGTATCGGCCATTCTATAACTGGGATCTATTTCCGCAAGCACCAGATCGGTCAGACGCCGATTGACTGTGAGCGTATAAGTTGGGTGTGTCCATTTCCACGAAGGATGAACGTCACGTTTCAGATTATCTTCTTCCGCTTTCTCTCCAAACATTAAATACATGGGTACATAGTGCATCATGTTTGTTCCATCTTTAAAAGTGAGTTGTAAATCAATGGGCATTGGCATCTCCGATTTCCGGCGAAGTCTGATTTTTGTTTGTCCCTGCTCTTCCCACAAACTATCAATCGAATAATCGATTGTTTTTGTACTATTCACCCAATACTCTTTGTACCAGTCAAGCTGCAATCCGCTTTCTTTTTCAGCAACCCGCATGAAATCATTGATATCCGGATGCTTGAAACGCCATTCATTGTAATATGTTTTTAATACACGATCACGCACTTGTTCTCCAATCACATATCCCAGCTGTGCAAGGAACACACATCCTTTTGAATAAGCAGCATAAGAATAAGCATAGTTGGTATTGAAATGATCGGCATGTGTTGTTAGAGGCTCTTCTTTCCCGCTGCGAACCAGTCCGAAATAAGCATCATAATTTCCTGAATGGTAACGGGGAAGCCCAAACGAAGAGGAAGCACTTCCTGTTTTCTTTGCAAGTTCACTGTAGTAATAATCTTCCACTCTTTCAGTGGCAAACTCTGTAAAGCCTTCATCCATCCAGGCATAAAGACTTTCATTTGTTGCCAGAATCATCTGATACCAGGTATGCATCCACTCGTGAAATACGGTTCCCAGACCTGGCCCGTTTAATAAAGTTGCCATTGGGTATTCCATTCCTCCATCACCACCTTGTATGAAAGAATATTGTTTATAAGGATACTCACCAAAATGTTCTTTGATATAAGGATAAACCATTTCAGCAGCATCTGCTACATTTTGCCATGCCTGGTCATTCGCTGTATTACCAGGTACGTTCTTATATAAAACGTGAATAACCGGACCATTCTTTAAGGGTTTGACAATATGTTTGAAGTCGATGTCAGCCGCCCAAACGAAATCATGCACTTTCGGCGCTGAGAATTTCCAAGTCAGCGTGTTGCCTTGTGGCTTAGGCACTTTTGTGCCTGCAGCTTCATAACCATACCCGATGGAAGAAGCATTTGTCAGATAACCTGTTCCTCCGATTATATACCGCTTATCCATCGTGATATTCACATCGAAATCTCCCCATACTCCATAAAATTCACGTGCCACATATGGGTTTGGATGCCAACCATCTTCATCGTATTCACAGATTTTCGGATACCACTGCGCCATCGAAAAGGCGACACCGTTCGCCGCATTTCTTCCGCTTCTACGTATCTGCACCGGCACCTGTGCTTCAAAATTCATATCCAGCGAAACAGTCTGACCCGGAGCAATCGGCTGTGACAAATACACCTGAAGAATCGTCTCCTGTTCTTTAAATTTTTGAGCAACACCGTTCAGTTTCAAAGAAAGCACTCGCTGATAGCCAATTTCATCTTCCTTCAGATAAAGAATTCTGTCTCGCACCCTTGAATCCCAGTCAGCTTTCTTTCCCTTTCCCAACTCACGGCTTCGCGTATCCATCATGCTGTTCGGCTGAAATGCATTCCAGTATAAGTGATAAAAAAGTTGTTTGAGTGTATCATGTGAATTATTGGTGTATTGCAAAACTTGTTTGCCTTTAAACTGATAACGTGCCGCATCTACATTGATATCCATCTGGTATTTCACCTGTTGTTGCCAATAACCTTTTTGTCCGGAGGCGTTGAATAAAGAAAACATACAACAAGCAGAGAATAAAAAACGAATCATATTTTTAATTTATGGTTTACCGGCGACAACAATCACAATTTCGCCTTTTATTTGATGTTGAATAAAATGATCATGCACCTCCCTGAGTGATCCTCTCACTGTTTCTTCAAACTTCTTGGTCAATTCTCTGCTCACGGAACAAAGACGCTGCTCTCCGAAATAGGCAATAAAATCGTTTAGGGTTTTAGTTAGTCGGAAAGGTGATTCATAAAATATCATCGTTCTTTCTTCTTCAACTAATTTATTTAACATAGTCATTCTTCCTTTTTTTTGAGGAAGAAATCCTTCAAAACAAAAACGATTCATGGGAAGTCCGCTGTTAACAAGGGCCGGCACAAATGCTGTAGCGCCGGGGAGTGTTTGTACTTCAATTCCGTGTTGTATGCATTCCCTTACAAGAAGAAAAGCAGGATCGCTTATACCAGGTGTTCCGGCATCCGTAATTAGAGCCATGTTCTTACCTTCTTTCAGCTGTTCAATTAAATGGCTTAAAACTTTATGCTCATTGTGCTGGTGGTAAGATGTAAGCGGTTTCTGAATACCATAGTGCTTAAGCAATACCGACGAAGTACGTGTATCTTCTGCCAAAATCAGATCTACCTCCTGTAAAATATCCTGCGATCTGTAGGTAAGATCACGCAAGTTGCCAATGGGTGTAGGAATGATATACAGCAAGACAGATTGTTTAAATAAACAGAATGTTTAAGGCAGTACCTCAACAGAGAATTGTTCCATAACAGGGTTTGCAAGAAGTTTTTGCGCAGCAAGTTCAGCCAGCTGTTTTGCTTCTTCAGCGGATGAAGCATCAATCTGGAGTAAAATATTTTTACCAACGCGAACATCGGTAACCGACTGAATACCGAGATGCCCGAGGCCTCCAAGCACAGCTTTTCCCTGCGGATCTAGCAAATCTTTCAAAGGCATCACTTGTACTTCAACAGAATAAGTCATAATTAAATTTTAATGAGTTGTTTTCGAAACATCAAAGATAAAACAAGGTAAAGAACATAAATCAGGGGCACGGCTGTCCATTTCAAAAAAAGAATGAAGATTACAGAGAAAACGGCAAGTATTAATTGTGGAGTTAACGAAGAAAGTTTACGTTCCTTCACCTTTAAACTCATCATCGGAAATCGGGACACCATCATAACACTCAGCAAAACGATGATTCCATATAAAAACCATTTATTCATTAACCATTGAGCAAGCAGTTGATTATACCATAAAATCAGCGGCAATGAAGCAATTACAAGTCCGGTCATTGGTGTTGGCACGCCCCGGAAAACATGACTCTGCTCCGTGTCTAAATTAAATACAGCAAGACGCCAGGCAGCGGCTATAGCAATAAGAAAAGCGGGGATCAACGATAGTACTGAGATGTTCATTGCGCCTTGCTGACTTAAAAAAGAAAACTGCAGCAATTTGTAAAGAATCATAGAAGGCGCAACTCCAAAAGAAACAACATCCGACAAGGAATCTAACTGCGCACCCAAAGCTGAAGATGACTTCAAAGCCCTTGCAAGGAATCCGTCAAAAAAATCAATTACAGCAGCAGCCAGAATCCAGGCAGGAGCAAATATGAAACGGGAATTCAATATAAATGCATTTTGCTCCTGATTCAATATCGTTTCAGGCTCCAGAATGGATATGATTGCCATGCAACCACAAAACAAATTACACAGCGTAAACAAGTTAGGTATATTACTTCTGATCATAAGTGAATCAATTACTTGAAAAGTTTTACTTCATAAAAGCTTCTATCTCTTCAGCAGTTATCGGAATTTGCTTCATCAGGTCTTTGTTGCCATTTTTTGTAATAACTACATTGTTTTCGATCCTTATTCCCATTTTTTCCTCTTCAATATAGATCCCCGGTTCCACTGTGAAAACCATTCCCGGGCGAATTGGCCCTGTTCTCGTTCCCAGATCGTGTACATCTATACCCAGATGATGAGAAATTCCGTGGTAAAGATATTTTCTGTATGCCCGGTTATCAGGGTTTTCATTTTTCACATCTGTTTTTCGCAGAAGTCCGATCTTCAGAAACTGCTGCGTTGCCTCATCTCCCACCTTTTCTGTATAATCAACAATGGATATACCCGGCTTCAGTAAACTCTTTGCATAATTGTGCAGATGTAAACAAGCGTTGTAAACGGTTTTCTGCCGACGTGTAAACTTGCCGTTCACAGGAATTGTTCTCGTAAGGTCTGCGCAATATCCGGCATACTCAGCACCGAAATCAAGCAGCAATAATTCACCGTCTTTACATTCCTGATTGTTCTCAACATAATGAAGTGTACGAGCCCGGTCACCGCTCGCAATGATGCTGCCATAGGCGGGCCCCACCGAACCCTGAGAAAGGAATGAATGCCAGATTTCCGCTTCTACCTGATTTTCAAAAACCCCCGGCTTCACAAATTTCAATATCCTTCTGAAAGCATGATCAGTAATATCAATTGCTTTTTGAATGTATTCAATTTCTTCCGGCGTTTTGATGCTTCGCAGAGACTTCAGCATTTTCGCAGCCCGCTGATAACTGTGAAGCGGATAACGATTCTTCATTTCATCGATGAACCTGTACTCACGCGAACGAATAAGCGAAGATTTGCGATCGTTTTCATTTGAATCCAGATAAATATGATCTGCCAGATGAATCCATGCTTGTAAGTGAACATCAAGTATGTCAGTCCATACAATCGTATCTATTCCGGAAATGGCTTTTGCTTCACCGGCTCTCAATCTTCTGCCATCCCATTTTTCTTTCAACTCATTTGGACGAGTTAACACCAACACTTCCCTGTAACGTGGATCAGGATTATCCGGAAATAAAATCAGCACGGTATCTTCCTGCTGAATTCCGCAAAGCCAGTATAAGTCGCTGTTTTGTTTAAAAGGATGGAGGGCATCGCCGTTGGATGGCCACTCATCATTGCTGACAAAAACCGCCACAGAATTTGGGAGCATTTCTTTTACAAAACGTGCCCTGTTCTGACTGTACAAAGAAGGGTTTACCGGTTGAAATTTCATTTTTTTGAACTTTTTTATAGACCAATCAATCCTTACACCAAAATTTCATGCAAAATACTTGATCTGCCTCCTTCTGCCAACGGAAATAAACCAACCCAACTTTTGCTAACACACGTTTGTAAATATGTAATTTTTCTAAATATTATTTTGTTTATTTTAAACTGTATCA
>JBIIPV010000244.1:0-3010 GCA_044342435.1 Lacibacter sp.
TTACATGATTATGTAAATAACCGGACTGATAGAATTGATTTATTTGTTCATCAATAACCCGGATTCCGGTTTTTGCTTCGATAATGTTTTTAGGCATGGCATGATGTGCTACATCCTTCTGAGGATTTTTGAGATCATCAAACAGTTTCTCCTGTTTTTCCCACCACACTCGTTGAAAAAATTCGCGCCAGCATAATTCCTGAATGAATTTTTCTATTTGTTGATATCTGTATCCTTTTGATAATACATGATCAAGTATTTCGGGAAGCGTGATGATGCCCCTGGAGATATAGGGAGATAAACGGGTGACAGCACCGTCAATAAAATTTCTTGTTTTTCCATATTGCAAAGGATTGATCTGTTCAATCCTGTAACGAACCGATGCAGGATCGAAAGGAAATTCAGAGAAAAGAGTTTGATTGAACATCGAAATTATTTTATCCGCGAATAATTTGTTTCTCCCTAAGTACATTCAGCGTTAGCGGTACTCCTTCATTCATGTTTTTATAGGCGATCACTTCACAAAGAAAGCCGGTATGGTCTCCTCCGTTAAACTGATCAATGACTTTCAGATGCAGAAATGAAAGAGCATCTTTCAACACGGGAAACCCTTTCCATTCTGTGAGTAAATTTCTTTTTTGCAGTCGAGCTATTTTATTGATTGAATGTCCGCTCTGTTGTCCCAAGAGTCGGACAAGTGGATATTGTTCTTTCGATAAAATCTGCAATACAAATTCAGGGTTGGCATTTATCAGCTCCAGTGTTTTTGTGCCTTCGAAAATTCCTACTACATATCGTTTTGGTTGCATGCTGATGGCAGTAGCATAGGAAATAATATGCATGTTTTGTTCATTCCCATTGCGGGAACTTACAGCATACACAGGATGATCTGTTCTGTTCCATGGTTTCTTACGGAGCGACATGTTGATCCAGTTGGTTTAAGAATTGATTTGCTGCTTGCAGATGTGCTGCTTGTTTTTCTTTCGGCATTTTATCAAATGTTTTCAGCAACATACCTAAACGTGGATTCTGAGAAAAGAAAGAACGATGTGTATGCATGAATCTCCAAAATAATCCATCCCATATCGTAGTCCATGCTCCTTTTTTCCAGTCGCCCATCTTCATTAAATAATTACTTCCGCTGATATAAGGTTTGGTTGTCATTAATCCGCCATCTGCAAACTGGGTCATCCCATATACATTGGGCACCATCACCCAATCGTATGCATCAATAAATAATTCCATAAACCATTTATACACTTCATCCGGCTCAAATTCACAGAGAAGCATAAAATTTCCCAATATCATTAGTCGTTCGATATGGTGACAATAGCCTGTCTTCAATGTTTTCTTAATCACAACATCTATTGGCTCTATCCCTGTTGTGCCTGTCCAGAAAGAAGCTGGAATTTTTCGTTTAAATCCCCAGTAATTGGTAGTGCGCTGTTTCGTTCCTTCCCGTTCATAAACCAAACGGATGAATTCTCTCCAACCTATGAGCTGACGGATAAATCCTTCTAATGAATTAAGCGAGATGTTTTTCTTTTTGCCGGTATTTAAAGCAGCAGCAACTACTTGTTGCGGACTAAGTAATCCGATATTGATGAGGGGAGATAATATAGAATGATAAAGGAAAGATTCGTTTGCTACCATTGCATCTTCATAGATGCCGAATTTCTCAAAACGTTGATCGAGAAATTCCTGGAGCCATTTTTCTGCGTCATGATGAGTTATAGGGTAGATAAAGTTTTCAGTTGAGCCGTAATTATTCTTGAAATATTTGTCTGTATAATTTCTTGCTTCCTTTATGAGGTCATCTTCTTTTGGGAAAGTGATAGAGGGAATGGTTTCTCCTTTTGGGAAAGGTTTTCTGTTATCCGCATCATAGGTCCATTTTCCGCCTTCCGGTTTCAGTTGTTCATCAACCAGTATTTTTCTTTGTTTACGTTGCCACACATAGAAATCAGTCTGGAAGTATGTTTTTCGTCCGTTGAAAAATCCATTTGTTTCTTCAACGGTATTCAGAAAATTTGGAGAATCGCTTTTCTGCAACATCATTTTATTCTTGCCTGCAGAACTAACGATTCTTTTTTCTAGCCAGTTGTCGGCCGGATCGGTATAAAGCAATTCCCTTACTTTTTCAGTTGCTAATTTTTTGATAAGCAGACGTATATCACTTTCGGGAGCCTGGCTGTCGATATACTCCACTTTGTAGCCTTGTTTCTCAAGCAGGTTGGCATAGTGTTTCATTGAAGCACGATGCAGCATGATTTTTTTCTTGTGAAAAGGATATTGCCGGAAGAAGAGATATTCCTCGATCAGATATACCGGTGTCTTTTTGTGCAAAGAAGGATGCTGAGTAAAAAGCTGATGGGGGAATATAATCGTTGCCTGATTCATGTAAACTATTCAACAATTCACGCTGCGCTTTGTTTATCCTCTAAACAAATTCATTATGGAGTCGGTAAAAGGAAAATATGTGTTATTGGCCGGGGCAACCGGAGGAATTGGTGCTGCAGCAGCAAGGTTATTGGCAGGAAGTGGTGCTCGCCTATTCATTACAGGCAGAAACAGCCAGAAACTGGAGGCGCTTGCATCTGAATTAAAACTACCTTCCACTCAGGTATATGCAGGTGATATCAGTGTTAATGCGGATATGCAACAATTGAAAGAGAAATATATACATGTTTTTTCTCAGATAGATGTGCTCATTAATGCAAGCGGAGTAGGAATCATAAAACCGGTTGAGCAATTAACCGATGAAGAATTTTTAACCTCCCTGCAAACGAACCTGTTCGGTTCTTTTTTACTTGTACGTGCATTTTTGCCGATGATGAAAGAAGTGAAGAAGGGGCTCATCATCAATATCCCCGGCGTGTTGGGCAAAGTGCCCATGGCCGGAGCGGCAGCATACAGTGCTAGCAAATACGGATTGGTGGGGATGATGCAAAGCATACGTGAGGAATTAAAGCGTACAGATATCCGCATTACCAATTTGTTTTTAGGCGGA
>JBIIPV010000245.1:0-3006 GCA_044342435.1 Lacibacter sp.
TTTGTACCCCTCGGGTTAATATGCTATCTGTTCTGTATAAGTTGGAAGTAATCAGTAATGTAGAATCATCCATTACTTTCAGTCCGAGCGGAAACCCTTGTGGTGGTTGCCAAAGCATATACCAGTTGTGTTTTTTTGAAGGCCTTACACTGGTATGGCCGCATCGAATAACTCCTGCCGTTTGGTTAAGCACATTCCGAAAAGCAGTTTCTGTGAGTGGTGTGTCAAGTTGTTTGTATAGTTGACTAAATGCGCTGTCAATTTCGGAAGGACTCGCGTACCAGTTCAGGGAAGGATGGTTTTTGCGAAGGATTTCTTCCATCACAGATGCATCTTCCTTCAGCTGTTTCGGGGTATATGTATTTTTCGGAGAGTAGGTGGCGCTTCCTGCAGGTGCACAGGATTGCAAAACAAGAATGCCGAGGATGAAAAAAAAGAGACTGCCTGCAATTTTCATCGGATTCATTTTGAAAAAGCATTCCATCCCTGAGCTGTTAAAGCATGTTTATTGCCCCCTTTTGTGATGATGCAGGATCCTTCAGAAGCATCAGTCATGTAGCCGATTACGCTGATCCCTTCTACATCCTTTATTTTATCATAATCCTCCTGAGCAATGGTAAATAATAATTCATAGTCTTCTCCGCCGCTTAATGCACAGGCTGTAGGATCTATTTCAAGTTTGTAGGCGAATTCTTTTGTTTCATCATGAATAGGAATTTTCTCTTCATAAATAACCGCCCCTTTTTCACTTTGCTTACAGATATGCAGAATTTCACTGCTAAGTCCGTCGCTGATGTCCATCATGCTTGTTGGCTGCAGGGAAACCTTTTCGAAAAACTCAATCACATCTTTTCTTGCCTCGGGTTTTAGCAAACGGCTTAGAATATAATCTCTGTTCTCAAGATCCGGTTGTACCCCTTTTGTTTCAAGGTAGATTTGCTTTTCTCTTTCAAGCAGCAGCAATCCAAGATAAGCACCACCCAGATAACCGCTCACGCAAATGAGGTCATTTAGTCCGGAAGTATTTCTGCGAACATATTTATCGGGGGTAACTTCTCCGATAGCTGTTACATTGATGAAAAGCCCTTTTTGAGAAGAAGTTGTATCTCCTCCTACCAGATCAACTTTATATTCACTGCATGCAGCATAGATGCCTTCATATATTTCATCCAGCGCTTCTACACTGAAACGATTGCTGATTGCTATACTCACAATCACCTGTGTAGGCTGTGCATTCATTGCATATATGTCGCTCAGGTTCACAACCACACTTTTATAACCAAGGTGTTTTAGGGGGGTGTACATTAAATCAAAATGAACACCTTCTACCATTAAATCGGTTGTAATGACCGTTTGTTTTCCGAAATGGTCAATCACTGCTGCATCATCACCCACACCAACTATGGAAGAAGCATGATGGAGTTCGATGTTTTTGGTGAGATGTTCAATAAGCCCGAATTCACCCAGGCTTGAAATTTCAGTACGTTCTTCAGACATGCGCCAAAATTACAAGATCTCAATGGAAGCTGACGAATTAGATAAGGATCTCGATAAAACAAATACATTTGCGCATTGATTTAAAATGAAAGGGTATTCAGATAAATATGAAGCAGTGGTCGGTCTCGAGGTGCATGCGCAGCTCGCAACCGAGAGTAAGTTGTTTGCTGCTGATGCTACTGCTTTCGGGGCATCTCCAAATACTCAAATCAGCCCCATTACACTTGCGCATCCGGGTTCTCTGCCAAAAATGAACAAAAATGCCATCGAGCTTGCGATAAAAATGGGGCTTGCCTTGGATTGTGAAATAGAAGAAGTAAACCTGTTCGCAAGGAAACACTATTTCTATCCCGATCTTCCAAAAGGGTATCAGCTTTCGCAACATACCACACCGATCTGTAAGGGAGGAGTGGTGAAAATTAATACAGCTTCCGGTTCCAAATCGGTTCGGTTAAACAGAATTCATATTGAAGAGGATGCCGGAAAAAGTATCCATGACCGTTATGATGAATACACGGCAATCGATTACAATCGTGCCGGGGTTCCGCTTATTGAAATAGTAAGCGAGCCGGATATGCATAGCGGCGAAGAAGCTGCTGCTTATCTCACTGCCATCCGTCAGCTTGTGCGCGCGCTGGGTGTTTGTGATGGCAATATGGAGGAAGGCAGTCTTCGATGTGATGCCAATATTTCAATCAGGCTGAAAGGAGAAAAAACACTCGGCACCAAAGTAGAAGTGAAAAACCTGAACTCGATACGGTTTCTGCGTAAAGCAATAGACCACGAAGTGCTTCGCATGATTGAATTAAAAGAGAAGGGCGAAGCTATTCTTCAGCAAACAAGAAGTTTTGACGCTTCCTCCGAAACCACCTTCAGTATTCGTACAAAAGAAGATGCAGATGATTACCGTTATTTTGCCGATCCCGATCTGCCTCCTTTTGTTGTGACGGAAGAAATGATCGAATCAATCCGTAAAAGCCTGCCCGAATTACCCGAACAAAAAAAAGAGCGACTAATACGTGAATATGCTTTAACTGAATATGATGCACTTCAATTAACGGAAGAGGAAACCATCTCCACTTATTTTGAATCAGCTGCCGCTCTTTCTTCATCCTATAAAACCATTGCAAACTGGGTAATTGGACCTGTCAGAACCGCTTTTTTAGAAACCAATAGTACAGAATTAAAGATTTCTCCAGCCTCACTAACCAATCTGATTCAGCTAATAGAAAATGGTACTATCAGCCATACCGCAGCCGTTCAGCAATTATTCCCGGCATTGCTTCAAAATCCAGATCAGGATCCAACTCAGCTTGCTTCTGAAATGAATCTGGTTCAGGAGCGAGATACCGATACTTTGCAGCAAATCATAGATGAAGTGCTGACTGCTTATGCCGAGAAAGTTGCAGAGTACAAAAAAGGAAAAAAAGGACTGATCGGTTTATTTACGGGGGAGGTAATGAAAAAGTCGGGCGGTAAAGCAGACCCGAAAATGGTTCAGCAATTATT
>JBIIPV010000246.1:0-3004 GCA_044342435.1 Lacibacter sp.
AGCGACCCCGCCAAATTAAACTGGATTGGTAAAACTAGCTATACCCTCACCATTAAAGGCTCTCTAACACGTACAGAGATGAAAACGGATGCAGGAGCAACAATTACCATACACGATGGAAAGTTGAAGTCTGGAGCGATGATCAATGATTATGGCAATCAGAAAATACTGATACGTATGACCGAAGCAGACCTGAAAGACAGAGATAAACATTATGAGGGGATGCAGGTAGAATTCAGGGATGAAAAACGGACCATTGCAGGGTATGAATGCCAGCTGGCTTTGGTTAAATTAAAAAATGGCACTACCTACAGGGTGTATTATGCACCTGCTTTGCAATTTCAGAATCAGCACTACGACTCACCTTTTCATGAGTTACCAGGCTTTCCTTTAGAGTATGAAGCCGAAATGGGTAAAGATGTTTACAGATTTGTTGCTCAGGAGGTTGATTTTTCTTCTATTCCTTCGGCCTTGTTCGACCTGCCTAAAACGGGGTATAAGGAAATGAGTTATTCGGAAGTGAAGAATTTGCAGGGCAATTAAAAAACCCCTCTCTGATTGAAAGGGGTTGAATATTTTTTAGAATATCAGTATCACCTTTTGAAAGGAACGATATAAGTTGTATTTCCTTTTTGGTAAGCCATGGATCCCGAATACTGATCAGAGCCAATATAACGGAAGCCGTTCTGCGAAGTAAATTGACTGCCGCTGTTTAGAACTACCGCTTTATTATGTTTCCCGTGATTTACAATGGCTGATTTCGCCACCTGCACAAGTACGATGCTTGCGAACAAAGCACATATAAATGCGAAGAATTGTAAAGGGGATTTGAATGTTTTTCTCATATAGTTCAAATTTACAAAATTTTTAGTTTAAATCTGTCTTTATTTGCTTTTACCAAAGTATTAACGAATGTGTATAACTATTTGTTACAATCAGTTTGATAATTTTTTTGAAATAGGTTAATTTACATAAACGATCACTATGAATACAAACCCATCTCCTGAAGAAAGTGCTGAAATCCGCGAACTAATACGTATTTACCGAAATCTTTTAGCCGGCAGATCCGGGTCTTTTCTGGAAGAAGAAGACTTTGAGCGGTTGGTTCTGTATTTTGACGAACAAGAAGACCTGAAAGAAGCAACCCGGGTGGTTGAAACCGGCTTGGGTATTTTCCCTTATTCGGGACTTTTACATTTGAAAAAGGCTGACCTGCTTCTTTCCGCCCGGAAATATGAGGATGCATTGGATGTTTTGAGATCAGCTGAGTTGTTAGATGGTATTTCTACAGAATTGATTATCCTGAAAACGGAAGTTTACCTGGCTCTCGATGAACAGGGAAAAGCCATCGAATTGCTCGAGGAAGGATTACAGCAGTTTGAAGGGGAAGAGCGAATTGAATTACTCTTTGAACTATCGGATGTTTATGATGACTACGAACAGTTTGATAAAGTTTTCGATTGCTTGAAAATCATTTTGGAAGAAAGTCCGTTGAATGAAGAGGCGTTGTATAAAATTTGTTATTGGACCGACTTCACAGGTCGGAATGAAGAGTCTATCCGTTTACATCTGCAAATCATCGAGGAACATCCTTTCAGTGAGCTGGCCTGGTTTAATCTCGGAGCTGCTTACCAGGGATTGAAGTTGTATGAGAAATCAATTGATGCTTACTTGTATTGTGTGGCCATTGATGAGAAGTTTGACTACGCATATCGCAACATGGGAGATGCTTACATCCGAATGCGCAAATACAAGGATGCTATTGAGGTGCTGAAAAAAGTAGAGGAACTCAGTTTGCCTGAAAATGTTATTTTCAAAGCCATTGGGTATTGTTACGAAAAGTTACGTCAGCCTGCACAGGCAAGGCTTTATTACCGAAAGGCTTCGCATCTGGAAAAAGGAGACAGTAAACTTCATTACAAAATAGCTTGTACATATCTGGATGAAAATAAATTCGATAAGGCAATCAAACATCTGGAAATAGCATTGCAGATGAATCGTAAGAACCCGGATTACAACATGGCGATGGGTTATGCATTTGCCGGCATGCAGGATTTTCGGCAGGCAATTGATTATTATACACATGTGATTGCGGTTCGACCGAAACATTTAAAAGGCTGGTGTGGAATACTTGATTGTCTCACGCATTTCGGTGTATGGAAAGAGCTTGATAAGGCGGCCTTACAGGCATACCTGGCCACCGGGCAAAAACCAGTTTTTCTTGTTTATCGGGCCATTGCAGCTTTGATGTTAAAAAAGGCAAAGTCTGCGATAGCATTTCTGGAAGAGGCGATGTCCGTTTCTCCCAAATTGGTCAGGAAATTGATTAAAATGAATCCTTCATTGTTGAAATTTCCTCAGGTGACAGCTTTTCTTGAAAAGCATAAAAAATCTTCCCAAAAGAAAAAGTAATCAATCGAAGCTGTTCTTTTGTGCAGGAAATTATCCTTCCATATCGGTTGGCTGCTTACTTTTGCGTTTTTCAGAATGGGTGCGGCAGAATTCTAACCGCAAAGTTGATCCTGTTTTACACCAAAAGACAAGAAGTATGAACTACCATCTTTCTCAAATGCCTGATCGTGAAGTGAAACCCAGAGGGAATGGAATAACCATGGTCATGGATAAAGGGCTTAGTTTCGGAGAAGCTGAAAATTTTTTATCAATAGCGGCACCACATGTTGATATCATCAAACTTGGTTTTGGTACATCCTACGTTACCCCCAACTTACGGGAGAAAATTGAGTTGTATAAATCAGTTGGCATACCAGTTTATTTTGGTGGAACTTTATTTGAAGCTTTTTTAATCCGCAATCAGTTTGAAGATTTTATCTCTGTTTGCCGTGATTATGAAATTGATTATATGGAAGTGAGTGATGGTTCCATCACTATACCTCATGCCGAAAAGTGCGGATACATCGAGAAACTTACCAAATACGGAACGGTTTTAAGTGAAGTAGGCAGTAAGGACGCGACTCATATCATCCCCCCATATAAATGGATTGAG
>JBIIPV010000247.1:0-2944 GCA_044342435.1 Lacibacter sp.
GTTTGAAGTTCTTTTTGCAAAGACTCAAGATTTTCACTTCTTCTTCCGGTCAGAATCAATCGATTGCCATTTTCCGCGAAGCGATATGCAAGTGCTTTTCCAAATCCTGAGCTGGCGCCGGTGATGAGAATGGTTTTTGACATGGTATATAGTTACGAGTTATGATTTACGGGTAGTGTCGGTTCTCAGTTATCTGTTACCGGTTACTCAGTTTTTATTTTCTTATATTCCATCTGCAATTTCAAATAAAAAGGCTGTCGCTTTCGAGAAGTTGTACAAAATTTCTCAACATCTTTCGCAGGTGTATTTTTCTGTCGATTTCTACTGACTACATTTGTAGCATGTCAAAACCTGTTATCTGTATCGGCGCTTCGTTCATCGATGAGTTGTTTCATGCAACAGAGCCGGTGCTCCCCGCAACAACCAATGATGCCCATGTAACAAAAACGGCCGGAGGGGTGAGCCGTAATATCGCCCATCAACTGGCTTTGCTGGAAGTGCCTGTGGAATTGATCAGTGTTTTCGGAGATGACAGCGATGGCGACTGGCTGAAAACAGTCTGCAGAAAAGCAGGGGTAGGGGTTGATGCTTCCATCACTCGCAAAGGGCTTACCGGAAAATACACAGGCATTCTGGATAAGGATGGTTCTTTGTACACTGCTTTTCTTACCAACAGTGCACTTGAACTTATTACTCCTTTCTATCTGGAAAGCAAATCGGATCTTTTAAAGAATGCTGCTTTTATTTTAGCGGATGCCAACCTGAATGTTAGCACGGTGGAATGGTTGATGTCATTTGCAAGTGAAAAGATGATCCCTTTTATTCTAGAGCCGGTTTCGGTTCCTCCTGCACGAAAGTTTCATGCGTTAAAGTTAAATGGACTTTCTCTTGTTACTCCCAATGAGGATGAGTTGCCGGTAATGTGTACTACCGAGTCGGGCCTAACACAACATCATATCGAAGATCTTTTAAACCGCGGTGCGAAAAAAATCTGGCTGCATAACGGGAAAAATGGTTCTGCTTTATATAGCCATGAACATTCTTTATCGCTTCATGCACCTGATGTGGAAGTGGTGGACTGCACAGGCGCTGGTGATGGTTCACTGACAGGCTACTTGCTTGGTCAGTATTTGCAATTTTCCGACGCGGCATGTTTAAGACTTGCCCATACTTTGTCGGCTGAAATATTACGCGTAAACGGAGCTATTGCAGATCATCTTTCAAGAGAGGATTTACTAAAGCGTGTTCCGCACTATTACCCTGATTTTGAAACCTATTTACAGGCATAATATGATTTCTGATTCTTTGCTTGATATTCATCCGAAGGTAAAACAGGCGTTATTGGAAAAAAAGCCAGTAGTTGCTTTGGAGTCGACGATTATTTCTCACGGTATGCCATACCCGAAGAATGTGGAGACAGCGCTGGCTGTAGAGGCGGAGGTCAGAAGAGCCGGTTCTATACCGGCAACCATTGCATTGATTGATGGGGTTTGCAAAGTTGGATTGACCACTGAGGAAATTGTATCATTCGGGCAGGCGAAGGATGTGTGGAAGGTAAGTATTCGTGACATGGGGTATGTGCTGAGTCGCAGATTAAAAGGGGCAACGACAGTGGCGGCAACGATGCGGATTGCACATTTGGCAGGCATTTCAGTATTTGTAACCGGCGGTATCGGAGGGGTACACAGAGGTGCAGAAACAACAATGGACATATCTGCAGATCTGACAGAGCTAGGTCAAACACCTATTGCCGTTGTTTCTTCCGGCGTAAAATCGATTCTGGATATCGGGCTCACTCTTGAATACCTGGAAACACTGGGAGTACCGATAGTAACCCTGGGGCAATCTGCTTTCCCCAGCTTTTATTCTCGAGAAAGCGGTTATGCCTCACCGCTACAAATAGATTCGGTAGAGGAAATTGCTGCACTACTTAATACACATTGGTCGCTCGGAATTAAAACAGGAGTTTTGATTGCAAATCCGATCCCTTCGGAGATGGAGATTCCTGCTGATAAAATGGAAGGATTAATCAGAGAAGCAATATCAGAAGCAGAAAAGAAAAATATTAAAGGCAAGGAAGTAACTCCATTCTTATTAAAATGGATTGCTGATCGTTCAAAAGGGGAAAGCTTAGAAGCAAATATTCAGTTGATTTTACATAATGCGTATATCGGTTCTCGGTTAGCAGTTGTCCGTTAGGAGTTGTCCGTTAGCAGTTGTCCGTTAGCAGTTGTCCGTTAGCAGTTGTCCGTTAGCAGTTGTCCGTTAGCAGTTGTCCGTTAGCAGTTGTCCGTTAGCAGTTGTCCGTTTGTAGTTGTCCGTTTGCAGTTATCTGTTAAATATTAATTTATTACTGTTACCGACAACCGGTAACTTAAAACCGATAACGGATCACCCCAACGACACATCCAAAACCATCATCACCAAAAATCCTGCGATGAATGCCAATACTGATCGATCGGTGTATTGATCGCGTTGTGTTTCGGGGATCACTTCTTCCACCACCACAAAGATCATTGCGCCGGCTGCAAAGGCAAGTGCAAAGGGAAGAACAGGTTGTATGTACATCACTGCCAATGCACCGATTACACCTGCAACAGGCTCAACAATAGCAGAAAGTTGTCCGTACCAGAAACTTCTGAAACGCGTGACTCCTTGTCTTCTCAATGGCATGGCAACTGCAATTCCTTCCGGGAAATTCTGAATGCCGATACCAATCGCAAGGGTAATAGCACCTGCAATAGACGTGTCCGGAATACCCATTGAAGCAGCACCGAATAGTACACCAACAGCAAGTCCCTCCGGAATATTGTGAAGTGTAATAGCCAGGATGAGTAAAGTTGTTTTATGAAGTTTTGATTTGATCCCCTCTGTTTCTTCCAATCCGAAATTGAGATGTAAATGGGGCATCACTTTATCAAGGAAATAAATAAACAATGCTCCT
>JBIIPV010000248.1:0-2935 GCA_044342435.1 Lacibacter sp.
GTCGGTTAATGGTAGTAAGACTGGGAGACCGAGAGTCCGGAAGTCCGAAAGTCCATAAGACCAAGGAGAATGAAACTCTGCGATAACCTTCTTTTCTCATTTCTCTGCGCCGAAAAATTACATGACACGAGTTATGATTCATAACCCATCGCTACAATTTCATTTGACAAAAGAAGAAATCAGAACAACTCAATTAATTTTTTTCTTCAGTGAATCAACCTGGCTTTGAAGATTGGAAACCAGATTGGCGAGGTTCCCCATATCCCATCGCTGTTGCTGGTTGATTTTTGTAATTACCATTTGCGCACTCCAAAGTTCAAGCACATCCTCCACACTAACCTGATAAGGTTGAAAAACGGGGTTATCACTAACCAGGTTCCATTTGTTTTTATTTCTTGTATTTTTTACAACTCGCTTGTAAACCACCCCTTCCGTTTTGCTCAATACCACATAAGGCTGGTTGTTTTTCACCTCTTCCGGATCATTGACTTTCTCTGCAATGATGACGCTTCCGCTTGGGGTAGGAAGCATGCTGTCGCCCTGAATTTCAAACGCACGATAATGACCACCGGCAAGCATGGGCAATGTAAACGTGTTGAGTTCATCTAAAAATTCAGGATCGGCATAGCCATTTAAATATCCGGCGGCTGCTTTAACCGGGACAAAATGAATCAGGTTTTTTTCGGCAGACATTTTCATTTGTCGGCGCTTTGCAAGGTAACTGCCTTTCGTTTCTGATAGGTCCTTTCGGAGAAGGTCGTCAATGGAGACCTGAAACAAATCACTGATTGTTTCCAACACTTCATAATTAGGCTGCGCTCTTTCTTCTTCATAAGCGCCCAACAAAGAACGTTTAATGCCGAGTTTGGAAGCAAACTCTTCCTGTGTGAGTCCGCGAAGCTTGCGCAGGTACTTCATGTTTTGATTGGCCTGTCCCATGGTCTACTAAATTTATTGGCGCTAAAATACTAATTTATTTAGTTTTTGCAAAAAAAATATTTTTAAGTGGTTTCGCTGAAATCGGAATAAGATTAATTCATTTATGTCTTTTGAATAATACGAATAACTACTTTTACACTAAATAATTGATATGAACTTATTTGTAGCCGGCTTACCCTATGATGTGGATGATGCGGAATTAGAAGAAATTTTTGAAAAATTCGGACCCGTAGTTTCTGCGAAAATTGCAATTGACCGTGAAACCGGTAAAAGCAGGGGGTTTGGTTTTGTGACTATGCAAAATGCAGAAGATGGTCGCCAGGCCATTGAATTATTGAATGATATTCATTTAGGAAAAAGCAAAAAACCTCTCGTTGTAAAATCTGCAGAAGACCGTCCTGGTGGTAGCGGATCTTCAGGAAATTCTTCGCGTAATAATTTCAGAGGAGGCGGTGGCGGAGGAAGCAGAGGCGGATACGACAGAAGATAATTGTGAGCAATGCGTTTCCTATAATTATTTCATTCATGAAATAACAAGGCTTAGGAAATACAAAGCACCTTCTTTAATTTAGCGATCATAAAGAAATCAATCATGTTTAAGAGGCTGCTTTATGTAAAATTGTTTTTAACTATTTTCTTATCTGCATCTGCACAAAAGCAATCAGGACTGATTGATTATTTCTCCTACCATGTAAGCCTGAGCGATTACTCTTCGTTATCAAATAATAAATCTTCGGGTACAGCCCCCTGGTATCAACTCGAAGGAAAATCACTTGGATTCGGGATCAATGCATGGAAAAACTTCAGAAGAAATATTGACCTCTCAGGTGGTTTCAATTTTACCTTTTCCAATTTCCCAATAGGTTTCGTAAAAAATGACAGTATTGGTCAGGGGAAAATCTCAACACAGCTTGATGCTCTTGCTCATCTTTATGCAACCTCTGAAAAATCAAGATTCAGGCCTTTTGTAACAGGTGGATTAGGTGCAGGTATTTTCGCTAACAAAGCCGCATTCTTTGCTCCTATTGGTTTGGGTCTACAGATCAATTTCAACGAAGGCGCACGTTTGATGCTCCAGGCTCAGATAAGAAATAAAATTTCAGGTGGGATATCACAAAATTTTCTCTTTTATAATTTAGGTATTACTCAAACTCTTAGCAGGAATAAGAAGAAAAAAGAAACCATTTATCAGAAAGAAGAGGAAGTAGAAATCATCAGTATTGCACCTTCAGATATGGATGAAGATGGCATACTTGATGTAAATGATAAATGCCCGACTGTTAAAGGCACAATCAATGGTTGTCCTGATCGGGATGGCGATCTAATT
Organism: Lacibacter sp.; assembly: GCA_044342435.1. Lineage (GTDB taxonomy): Bacteria > Bacteroidota > Bacteroidia > Chitinophagales > Chitinophagaceae > Lacibacter. The sequence goes on from JBIIPV010000248.1 coordinate 2,267, forward strand.
CCTGACGAAAATGATGATTGTCCCGATGAACCTGGTACCATCAACGGCTGCCCAGACAGTGACGGAGACAACATCATGAACAAACTGGATTCCTGCCCTGATGTTGCCGGAATCATCAAATACAATGGTTGTCCGATTCCGGACAAGGATGGTGATGGGGTGAATGATGAAGAAGATAAATGTCCGAACGAAATTGGTACTGCTTCAAATAATGGCTGCCCTGAAATCAAAGAGGAAATCAAAAGAAAGATTGATTATACTGCGAAAAACATTTTATTCCGTTCCGGAAGTGCCAGTATGCGCTCAGCTTCGTATATTCCATTGAATGAGCTAATCGTTGTATTAAAAGAAAATCCAACTATTATCATTACTATTGAAGCACATACTGATAATATGGGCACTACTCAGAACAACCAGCTTCTTAGTGAGCGCAGAGCTAAAACAGTTGCCGATTATCTGATACTGAAAGGCATTTCAGCAGATCGAGTAACCTGGAGCGGTTTTGGAGAAACGCTGCCCATCGCAGACAATGAAACAGAAAATGGACGGGCACAGAACAGAAGAGTGGAATTCAAACTCAGGAATGAATAATCAGTTAACGGTTATCAGTTAGCGGTTAGCAGTAACCGACAACTGATAACCGTATTACCGTATATCTTTTTAAAATGA
>JBIIPV010000250.1:0-2908 GCA_044342435.1 Lacibacter sp.
CGTGAGTCCGAAAGTTGGAGAGACTGTTAGATGTTTATTCGTTGAGTTGTTTAGGCGAAAAGATAAAGAATCCCTCTGCGCTTATCTCCGCGTTCATCTTTCTCTGCGCCGAAAAGAAAAGACGGGGAAGTCGTTTGATTGTTTATTTGTTGAAATGTTTAGGCGAAAAGATAAAGAAGCCCTCTGCGCTTATCTCCGTGTTCTCTTTTCTCTGCGCCGAAAACCTCTTAACTCGTAACAAGTAACAACATTCATCTACAATAAATCATTCAGCTTTTTTCTAAACAACTCAAAGTCGAGCAGGTTATTATGAATCGCATCAGGAACAGTTACGAATTCATCATTCGACTTCAGTGAATTTATTAAACGAGCTGCGTGTTTATAAGGGATCACCCCATCATCAGTACCATGAAAAATAGTAACCGGTGATTGTATGTACGAAAGATATTCGTGAGTGGGAAAATGATAGCGACTCATCCGCTTAGTTGGATAAAGCGGGAAATGATCCCAGGCTAATTGAGGGATGCTGTAATAAGGAGTTTCAAGAATCAGTCTTCTGCATTTTTTCACCGATGCAAGTTCTGCAGCAATGCCGGTGCCCAATGATTTTCCGTAAATGATGATTGAATCGGAAGAAAAGTCTTTGGATGCCAGTTGATAAACAATGCGCGCATCCTGATAAACTCTCTGTTCAGTAAATCGTCCTGTTGTTTTACCGAATCCCGGGTAATCCGCCATCCATACATCATACCCTTTTTGCGTGAGCGGTGCTGCGTAACGCAAATAACGTTTGATGTTTTCCCTGTTCCCGTGAAAAAAAAGCACAGCTCCTTTCCTTTGGGTGCCGGATGCTGCAAAAAACTGAACAATATTCAACGTGTCTTTTTCATTGACAGGAAGTAAAAACTCACGATGTGCCAATTCAAAATTCCAAGGAGTTGATGATGGTAAAGATTGAGGATGAAACAATATATTTTCCTGGAATTGCCACAGCACGATTCCTGTACCGGCATAAATGATTAAACCGATTTTGATGATTCTAAAAATAACTCGTCTGTATCGGGATGTTTTAGTCATATTTTCAGGATGTCTCTGATGAAGTTGTGGTATTCCGGGAAAGAAGGCAAGTTATTGTGGCTACCTCCTTCGATGCGTATCAGTGTGATGCGACGCGGGTGCAAAGATTGTAATTTTTCGCTTTGCGCGATTGGAATGAGCCGGTCGCGCGTGCCGTGAAGAATATAAGTATGGCATTTGACTTTTTGAACCCATTGATCTGTCCGTAGATGATATCGCAACACCAGTTTCATTGGTAAAAACGGCAAGAATCGCTCAGCCACTTTTCTGAAACTATAATAAGGTGCATCTAAAATAAGATAGCGTGGATGGTTATCGGCAGCGAGCTTGCATGCAAAACCGCTTCCCATACTTCTGCCATAAACGATTATATGATCTTCCGGATATTGAAGACAAAGAGAATAGTAAACAAATTGCATGTCGCTGAGTAAAGCTGCTTCACTTCGCTTTCCGGTACTTTTTCCAAAGCCCCGATAGTCAACCAGCACAACATCATAGCCAAAGCGAAAAAAATCACGTGCATATTTTCCCCAACCCTTAATGCTTCTGGTGTTGCCGTGAAAGTAGAGAATGAGTCCGTGTGGTTTCTCTACATAAAAATGAAGTCCGCTGATCAATACATTTTTTTTCGGCTCAAAACTGATTTCACGGAATGGCGCTTCGTATTTAAACTCAAAATCAGGGGAAAGTTTTTCCGGCTTGAAAATAAAGCGTTCCTGCAGAAAATAAACAACTACAGTAAAAACAAGGTACCCTAATAAAATATAAAGCAGGTAATGCGACATGCAACGATATGAAAGAACATCTACAACTAAATTAACTACTCAACATCCTCATCGCGATAAATGCGTGTTAATTTCAACGTGCTTACCGGTGCAACAATCAACGGAAATTTCTCTATCGCCACATTGCTCTGGTCAAGACCAAAACCTCTTTCTTCACTCAACCCAACTTTCTTAATCAGAAAATATAAGCGCATGATAATACGCTCATAGAAAGGAAGCTCGTTGTCATGACTAAGAAACTTTTCCATCACCACAAACTGAAAATCTCCTACCACATTGTTGCGCTGTAAACTTTCGTAGCGACTAGTGATGTTCACCTCTTTATTTTTAACCATATCCTCCACTACTTTTCTGAACATATAGTTGATGCGTGGCTGTACCCGGAAACCGAGTCGATATTCTACACGAATGACTTCGTTGGGGATGATGGTATCAACTTCATATTCGCAGGTGTAAGGCTCATCCATAGTATTCACATGCACGAACCAATAGATGTCTGCACGTTTTGGCTTTCGATTGAGAATAGAATAGATGATTTTATGTTCAATTTCACGCGGACTGTTTGCACTTGTCAGATAGACAAGGTGTGTTGAATATTTAGGGACTGTTAAATCGTTGCTTAATTCCTGAAGTAAAGGAAGATGTTCTTCCAGTTTTACAAACTCGACATATCGGTTTTTAATTTTACGTGAACGATGCCATACATACATCACAATAAACATGATAGCTCCGATAATTAAAGTGATGTATCCTCCGTGCATGAACTTATCGAGAAGTGCAATCAGGTATACCAACTCAATGATCAGATATGCAACCAGAAAAAGATAAATCCAAGATGATTTCACCCGATGTATCACCAGATAGTTGGCAAAAAGCAGAGTCGTCATAATCATTGTTACAATGATAGCAAGCCCATAGGCTGCCTCCATTTTAGAAGACTCCCTGAAATACAACACAACAAAAACACATCCCGCAAACATGAGGTTATTCATGAATGGACTAAAAAGCTGGCCTCTTTCTTCTGAAGGGTAAACGATTTTTAACCT
>JBIIPV010000252.1:0-2901 GCA_044342435.1 Lacibacter sp.
CTGAAGCATCTTAAACTTGTTTCCATTTCATTCTATAGCCGAATACCATCAAGCATTAATTGATGGGGTTACTTCTTGTGAAGAAACTGTTTGTCATTACCTCTTGCGAATAGAAGAAAGCAAACACCTCAACGCTTTCGTTCATCTTTATAAAGAAGATGCATTAAACAGAGCGAAAGAGCTTGATAAATCCTTTCAGACATCAAAATCATTAAGATCTCTTCATGGTGTGGTAATAAGCATCAAAGATGTCATAGCTTTCAAAGATCACCCTTTGCAGGCAGCCTCAGATATTTTGTCCGGCTATCAGTCATCTTTCAATGCAACAGCGGTGGATCGTCTTCTTGATGCAGGAGCCATCATCATCGGCAGTAATAATTGTGATGAATTTGCAATGGGCAGCAGCAATGAAAATTCAGCGTACGGCCCGGTCCTCAATGCAAGAGACAACACCAGAGTGCCGGGTGGGTCATCAGGAGGCTCTGCTGTAGCGGTTCAGGCAGGGTTATGCATGGCAAGCCTGGGAAGTGATACCGGGGGTTCTGTACGACAACCTGCAGATTTCTGCGGCATTGTTGGTCTGAAACCAACATATGGGCGTGTGAGCCGCTACGGGCTGATTGCCTACGGTTCCAGCTTTGATCAGATTGGCATCTTCTCTCAAAATACTGAGGATGCTGCAGCCATTTTATCCGTTATTGCAGGAGCAGATGAATTTGATGCTACAGCTTCAACAAACAAATTATCATCTCCCCTCAACCTGAAACTGAAAGGCGAAAAAAAACCGGTCATTGGTTATTTCAAACAAATGCTCGACCATCCTTCACTGGATCAGGAAATCAAAAATTCGATTTATAGCCAAATAGAAAAGCTTAAGAAAGACAATTATGTTGTCAAAGAACTTCAATTTGATTTGATTGATTATATAGTACCTGCCTACTATGTACTTACCACTGCAGAAGCAAGCAGTAATCTATCCCGCTATGACGGCATTCGTTACGGGCATCAAACCAAAAATGCCAAAGACCTTGATTCTTTTTATGCACAAAACAGAACAGAAGGTTTTGGCAAAGAAGTACAACGAAGAATATTACTTGGCACATTCGTTTTAAGCACCGGTTATTATGATGCCTATTTCACCAAAGCCCAGCAGGTAAGGCGAATCCTACTCGAGCAAACCCGTCAATTATTTGAAGAAGTCGATTTGCTCATTTCACCCGTTTCTCCGGAAACAGCTTTCAAAATCGGGGAAAAGACAAGTGATCCGCTACAAATGTACCTGGCGGACATCTATACAGTATTCGCCAATTTAACAGGAATACCGGGCATCTCCATTCCTTTGTTCGAACACACCAACGGACTGCCCTTTTCATTACAAATTATGGCAGACCACTTCCAAGAAGAATTATTGCTTTCTCTATCTCAGGAATGGATGAAACACTATGGCAAAATCTAAAAGTTATAAAATAATAAAGCCGAACATGCAGATGCATATCCGGCTTTATTTAAAAAACTATCTTACTTAAAACAAAGAAAGCGCCACACCTACCTGAAAACCGGTTGTTTTCCATTTTTCCTGGCTTTGTATATCGCTGATATTGTCTAGTCCGATCATATAACGTCCATAAACGTCTACACTCAGAATATGAAGTTGTACTCCTAAGAGCATAGATAAATCTCCGTCTTTAAAAGTACTTTGCCCATTCTGCAACAGACTTTTACTTTTATCCATCAATTTTCCAAACTGAGGGCCTGCCTGAAAAGAAATAATCTTGCCCGGTTTATAAGTCAGAAGAACGGGAATACTCAAATAATTTAGTCTGGGATTTTGAAAATCCTGATTGGCGACATTTTGATAAATTGAGCTGAAACCAGAGGCCGTGTCACCATTGATTTGATTCCACAAAACCTCTCCCTGAATGGCCCATTTTTTACCGAGTCCAATACTTACGAAACCACCTGCATGGTAACCTAAGGAATATTTCTCACTGAAACCAGCCCCATCTATCTTTCCAATGTTGGCTCCTAATTTCGGGCCAAGACTTACTTTCTGGGCGAATGCAACACCTGAAACCATCAGGAAGGTTGCGATCATGATCAAATTTTTGTTCATAAGAATTAATTTATGAGATTAAAAATAAACATTTGAGACAGAATGCAAAACATATGGATACTCTTTAACATATAATTTAAAAAATGATCCCCGCCTCTAAGTTGTAAAACGCATTTAACTGATTTCTATTGTCTATCAAATAATAATCCAGATACACTTGGGGATTGATGAAAAACTTTTTCAAATAAATCACTGCATCCAGATTCATGCCGATTGATTGTAATGTAAAGCGGGTTGTATTCAAAAAGTTCCTGGTTTCGTTCAAACCCGGAAACTGTTTTCTTAGTTGCTTTAATAACTCCTCTCGAAACAAAGGGCGCTGTTGCAAAATAAGTTGTACTCTGGGTGAAAAGACGCTGACTGAAGTATATTCAACATCGTAATTACTCTGAGCAAAAAAGAGAAGCAATGAAGGTGTAAATGCAATGAGGGGTTTGGATGACTTGGCATTAAAAAGAAAACGCTTCGTCAACCCGGTTGTTAAAGAAAAATCCCTCAATCGCACACGCAACGTATCATAAATACGAAAGCTGATCAAAGTATCCGGCCTAGGAAATGGCCTGTTCAGCAGAAAACTGCTGTCTGTCACCATGTTTTCATTGTATTTGCCAATTGAATATCCAATTGAAAGCAAAGGATTAATCTTCCACTTCTCCATCTGACCAAATGCATACCACTCGCTGGAATAAGGTGTAGCAATTGAACTGAAACGATTGTTTTTCAAATAATACGTATAGGAAAAACCCGCTTGATATGTTGACTGGCTTCCAACCAAATACCCGGCCGTA
>JBIIPV010000251.1:0-2901 GCA_044342435.1 Lacibacter sp.
AGGTTGTTTGAAAGTGTAGGTAACTATGTAAAAGTATTTTTTGCTTCTAATAAGCCTTTGATTTTAAAATCACTCAACGCACTTGAAGAACGACTTGATGAAAAAGTTTTCTTCAGGGCTAACAGAAAACATATTGTGAACCTTCGGATGATCGAAAAAGTAGAACCTTATTTTAATGGGGGGCTTCTGCTTGAATTACAAGGAGGTGAAAAAATTGAAGTGAGTCGCAGACAGGCAGTTAAGTTCAAAGAAATGATGAGCCTGTAAAAATTGTCATTAAAATAATTGGTATTTTATGCGGGCGCATTTGCGCTGTGAATGGCCGATGCCAGCTCTTTCATCAGAGAAGGATTTTCTTCGAGTAAATTTCCAACTACCACAACGTCGGCTCCTGCTTTGCAATTCAGATATGCTTTCTCCGGTTCACGGATGCCGCCACCAACAATCAGCGGAATAGAAATTTGTTTTGCAACAGCACCAATCATCTCTTCAGAAATCGGGAATCTGGCTCCGCTGCCTGCATCCATATAAATCAATTTCATCCCCAATAACTCGCCGGCTATAGCAGTACAGATGGCAATCTCTTTTTTATCGGCAGGAAGAGGTAGTGCATTGCTGATGTATGACACTGTGGTGGGAGCTCCGCCATCAATCACCATGTATCCTGTTGGAATCACCTCCAAGCCGCTCGCTTTCACAGCCGGAGCAGATACCACGTGCTGCCCGATGAGCAGATCAGGATTTCTCCCTGAGATGAGTGAGAGGTAAAACAAAGCATCTGCATTTGGATTCACTTGCGAAGGGCTACCCGGAAAAAGGATCACAGGAACTGTTGAAACTTCTTTTATCCTGACCAGCATCTCATCTAAATGATTGGTAATCATCAGGCTGCCTCCTACAAGCCAAAAGTCGATGCCGGCAGATTCCGCATGCTCGGCAAGCCTTGGGATATCCTCAATGGAAGTTTTATCCGGGTCAAGCAATACAGCAAAGGATTTGCGCCCTCTTTCCTTTTGGCTCAGTAAATATGGATATATGCTTCCTTTCATGTAAATGGCTTCCTGCAAAAATGAAAAAAATCCCTCGCACTGCCAATTAATCCTGTTAGGAAGATTAGATCGGCTTTTTTGATGACGAAGTGCACCTGGTCAACCAAATCTGAATCAACTTCGTTTACTTATTAACGTTAGATTTGATTTCGTTTATACATCCTATGAAAACCTTTTCCAGAAAGGGTTTCAGTAATATTTATCAGACATAACATCTTTTTAATAAAATTCAATTTCTCATCCAAATAAATCTTTTATTTTTTTAGAAATCCACGTCAGGCTTGAATTTCAGGTTTTTTCCACAAACTGTTGATATTTCTGGTTTTGGATTTCACCAATCAAAAAATATTTTCGTTGTCTTCTTTGGTCGAAAACTTACTAACTCAAAAGGACTTTTAGATATTATGGCAAACAGGAAAAAACAACAGCGGCTCCAGTTCACCCGTCGCTTTACAAAAGATGGTGTTACTCCATTCGACATGTTCGAATATGATTATCGCACTTCAGTGATTCGCAATCCTACAGGGGAAGTGGTGTTTGAAATGAACAATGTAGAGGTTCCGGCTCACTGGAGTCAGATTGCTACCGATATACTTGCCCAAAAATATTTTCGAAAAGCCGGTGTGCCACAACCCGATGGTACACTTGGTCGTGAAACATCTTCCAAACAAGTAGCACACCGCATGGCCCATTGCTGGCGCGTGTGGGGCGAACGTTATGGTTATTTTCAGACTGAACAGGATGCACAGATTTTTTATGAAGAACTGGTTTACAGTATCCTCAACCAAATGTGTGTGCCCAACTCTCCACAGTGGTTCAATACTGGTCTTTATGAATCATATGGCATTAAAGGAAAGCCGCAAGGACATTACTATGTAGATTCTGTAGATGGTCAGTTGAAAAAATCTACATCTGCTTATGAGCGTCCTCAGCCTCATGCTTGCTTCATTCTCAGTGTTAGTGATGATCTGGTAAATGAAGGCGGGATCATGGACCTTTGGGTTCGTGAAGCCAGAATTTTTAAATATGGTTCAGGCGTTGGAACCAACTTCTCTCAAATTCGCGGAGAAGGAGAGAAGCTAAGCGGAGGTGGTTCTTCTTCAGGATTGATGAGCTTCCTTAAAATAGGAGACCGCGCTGCAGGTGCAATCAAGAGCGGAGGTACTACCCGTCGCGCTGCAAAGATGGTCTGTCTTGATCTGGATCACCCAGAGATCATGGATTTCATCAGTTGGAAAGTGGAAGAAGAGAAAAAAGTGGGAGCACTCATCAATGCGGGTTATTCTCATGATTATGAAGGAGAAGCTTATCGCACGGTGAGTGGACAGAACTCCAATAATTCAGTTCGTATTCCCAATGAGTTTTTTGAAAAACTCGAAAAAGGAGAAGATTGGGAATTGAAAGCACGTACAGATGGTCGCGTGATGAAAAAAATTCCTGCGCAGGAAGTGTGGAACCAAATTTCTTATGCAGCATGGAGATGCGCAGATCCCGGAACGCAGTATGATACAACCATCAACGAATGGCATACTTCACCAAAAGGTGGACGCATCAACGCTTCCAACCCTTGCAGTGAATACATGTTCCTTGATAACACTGCTTGTAACCTGGCATCCATCAATCTCCGTCGTTTGTTTGATGAACAAACACAAATATTTGATGTAGAAGGTTATGAATACCTGATCCGCTTATGGACAGTTGTTCTTGAGGTGTCTGTATTGATGGCTCAGTTCCCTTCTAAAGAAGTTGCTCAATTGTCTTATGATTATCGTACCCTGGGCCTTGGATACGCCAACCTTGGTTCGATGCTGATGGTGATGGGTATTCCATACGACAGTGAAGAAGCGCGCGG
>JBIIPV010000253.1:0-2884 GCA_044342435.1 Lacibacter sp.
AGCATCTTTCAGGCTGAAGAATGAAAGGTTCACGATGGCTATATGTATCCATAAATAATTTCGCAGGATGTTCTGATTCATGCATAGTAAAATCAGTTGGGCGATCAGTGCAGCAATCAGGAGCCGGTGTCCGTTAAGGTATAAGGAAATACGGCTGTTGTGAGTTTGGTTATTTAAACGTGTCAGCTGTTTTGAAGAAAGAAGAACTTTGCCAAGGAAGAGAGTGAAGAACAGAAATCCAATGATGCCTGATGCTGCCAAGACTTCGACCAGCACACACATCCCTTCTGTATTTTTTACGACATCTTGTGTCAGGGATCCGTAACCTTTCATTTGAGCGATCGCGGGGGCAATTCCGCCTAAACTGTAACCTGCCCATGGAGATTGCTCAAATACATGCCAGGTATTCATGAAGTCATCCAGTCTGATACAGCTATAGTCAGAATACCTGCAACAGCAAACGATACAATCGTGATAAAAGTTAATTCCGAGATCCGTATTTTTTTTAGTACAATACTTTTTAAAATCACTGTAAGTGATTTGTATCCAACAATCAGTCCGGCAAGTAAAATCCCCATTCTTGAAAAAGACAGAAGAATGACAGTGGTTAGAATCAAAAGTGAAATATTGTTTTTCGTTTTCTTTTTTAGAATTTCATTTTTACTGAAGTAGAGCAGGAAGTGGAAGGTCCAGGGCACAATCAGATAAGTTGAGAAGTAAGAGGGTTCATAACTAAGGCCATGAATACGGGGAATGCCGCTTTGGAAAAAATAACTCACCATCGCATTCAGGCCAAACAAAGCGAATACAAACTGAAACAGGGCCAGTACAGCAATCAGGGTAAAAGAACGCAGATAGAGGATGAGTATTCGTTCAAAGTGTTCAAAACTTTTTACATAAAGAGACATGGCGAGGATGAATGCGAAAAAGATTACGAGCCAGAGATGATAGCCCACTCCTCTTTGTATCAGTATGCTGTTCTGTACAAAAAAAGACAAAAAAATAAACCAGACCAGGAAAGACCAGAACCCTATCAGTTTGAGGTTGAGTTGTTTGCCGCTGAATGTGGCCGTGATAAATACAACAGCGCTGAAAAAAACCATGAACAGATTACAAATTCTGATGGAGAATCCGGAAATCTTCAGATTGAGGAATACATCAAATGAAGCAGTCAGAAAGATCAAAAAAAGACATACATCCAGTAACAGTCGTAAATTCCTCGAGAAAATGATTGGCCTGTTAATCGCGGCTGTCATCTTATGGCTTATGGATTGTATTTGTAGTAGGCATGTTTTTTCTGATCCATAACACGATAAACAGGGCCAGAAACAGAGCGCCAGCGATTGCAAATCCCTTACCGGCAGCGATCAGAATCTGAGCCAAAATAGATTGTTTATATACGATCGGATGGCTGATGATGTTCACCGGTTCTTCTATCATAATCATGCCTCGTCTGTTATTGATCAGTCTTTCCTCTATGAGATAGATGTTTTGTTTGATCTGAGAAAGATCGTTCAACAAAAGCAGGCTGCCACTGGATTGAGTAAATTTTCTGAGATTGATCTGATTGATTGAATCAAGTTCTTTTTTCTCAGCCTCCAGTCTTTCATTGATTTTTTCCATAGAAATCAATTCATTTTTTCTGATTTTTTTAAAATAGTTTGAAGAAGAAATGAATTGATTAAAAGCAGGTACCAGTAATGCGTTATTTGTGGTATCCGTCAATGTGATTTGTATGATAGCATTTGTTTCATTGAAATGAAAATTAGGCTTGATGTCATTGTAGTTTAGCAATGAAGCTGAGGGTTCTTCTATGGTTATTTTGAAATCCTTTAAATTTTTCACTTCTTCAACCGGCAGATTCAATAATTCGGCTAATCTTTGGTGTTGTTTTCCGGAGATAAATTTTTTAATATCTGAGTAGATTAATTCAATTTTTTGTCCGCTCATATAATCCGAACTGATCGAATAGGTCAGAAAATATTTTGTTTTGGGCATAACCAGAAAAATAATGGTCAAAAGCGCCCAAACACCGAGGAGGCCGATAAAAAGCTTCAGGTTGCGGAATATTTTAGAGACCGCAGATTTTAATATTTGATTCAAATGGATTTCAGTGGAGCCGTTGTCGATCATGATTTTTTGATTATACCGGTGGGTAATTGAAGTTTTTTTCTAGTGTAATAGGCAGCTGCTATGTTCCAGCCGGCCATGGTGATCATTGAAGACAGGGCCGCCCCTGTTTCTTTCAATATTGGTATCAAAAGTAAATTAAGTATTAAATTAACAATGCATGCGCAAAGCATTATTTTTTGGTATAGTTTTTCTTCACCCATCATCAGCAAACAAGTTTCGTTCAGTGCGAACACTGAACTAATCAGATAACCGATTCCAATCAACGAAAAGATCAGCAAGCCGTTGTTAGATTTGACAGTTAAGAAGAGTGTGATACCCGGGAACAAGAAAAAAATGGTTATAAATATCAACGTTGCGATCACAAAAATGATTTTCCCGGTTCTTCGAATTTCATTGGCCAGTAAAACTTTACTTTGAAACCCCGGAATTTTAGGTGCAAAATTTGCGCTCATCACAGACAAGGGAAAGGAGATAAAGGCTGCTATTTTTAACATCAAAGCATATTCGCCGATTGCATCCGGCTGAACATATCTGCTCAGTATGAAGATGTCAAATGTGCCGATTAGCACAAATACTGTATTATAAGAAAAGAAGGGGATGGAATCTTTGAGGATTGAATTGATTCTCAGGTTTTCAATTGCGATCTTTTTCTCTTCTTTAAGTTTTCTGATAACTTCCGTAAATGAAATACAAAAGCTCAGAAATACAGCAGCCAAGTAGCACAATACGAATTTGTATTCCATATTTACAG
>JBIIPV010000015.1:0-11158 GCA_044342435.1 Lacibacter sp.
ATCGACTTGAACATCTTTATCACAGCCCTTTCTTCCATCTGCTTCAACCCTCCATGGCCGGCCCATGCTTTGTTATAGACAGTTGTAAAGTCGCGTGCAAACTTTTCGAGTTGGGTGGTTTTAATATGCTTCGCTTTGTAATTCGGATCTTTCAATAATTCTTCATGTCGGATATAGAATTTATCCTGTAGGCGGTCTCTTACTTTCAGTGAATAGCAATGCTGATTAAAAAATAACTGAAAGCCGTAGTTTTCAAAAAGCTGTTGATAATAAGACGGGTTATAATTCATACAATAGAGAGGCTGCTGAAATCCTTCTACCTGTAAACCCCACCAGCGATCTCTTTCTCCGAAATTGATTGGTCCGTCCATTGCACCCATCCCTTTTTCTGCAAGCCAGTTCTTACACGCATCAAATAAACAATTAGCAGCCTCCTGGTCATTGATGCATTCAAAAAAACCCATCCCTCCAACAGGTACATCATCTCCTTTGGTTTTGTATTTTTTATTGACAAAAGCAGCAACACGGCCAATCGTTTTTCCTTCATTATTTTTAAGGATATACCGAACCACTTCTCCGTGACGAAATGCTTTGTTTTTCTCAGGGTCAAAAACCTGAAGGATGTCTTTGTTCAAAGGACGAATCCAGTTCGGATCATCTTTATAAATGTGGAGAGGCAGGCTTAAAAATTCACCGGCTGAAACTTTATCGTTAACTTCAATCAATTGCATTCTGTCTGACATAACATCCAAAATTAACACAATTGTCGGTGCATATTCAATACATAAATTTTATAAATGATGCAGCAATATTTACTCGCGCTTGATCAGGGTACCACCAGCAGCAGGGCCTTGGTGATTGATAAAAATGGCGAGATCATTGCTGTTGCACAAAAAGAATTTTCTCAGATTTTTCCGCAGCCTGGTTGGGTAGAACATAATCCGGAAGAAATCTGGAGTACCCAGATTGGCGTTGCTACCGAAGCAATTTCACGTGCCGGACTTTCTCCACAGCAAGTCAGGGCCATTGGCATCACCAACCAGCGTGAAACGACCGTGGTGTGGGAACGCAATACGGGCAAACCTGTTTACAATGCCATCGTCTGGCAGGACCGTCGCACCGCCGATTATTGCGAGGAACTAAAGAAGAAAAATCTTCACATTCTCATTCAGCAAAGAACCGGACTGGTGACAGACGCATATTTCAGCGCCAGTAAAATCAAATGGATACTCGATCATGTAGAAGGCGCCAGGCAGAAAGCTGAAAAAGGGGAGTTGTGTTTTGGAACAATCGATACCTGGTTATTATGGAAATTAACAGGAGGGGAAGTACACGCTACCGATGTAAGCAATGCCAGTCGCACCATGCTCATGAACCTTGATACATTGCAGTGGGATGGAGAGTTGCAAAAGATTTTAGATATACCCGGACAGATGCTGCCGGAGATTAGAAGCAGCAGCGAAATTTTCGGTTATACGGAAGGGTTATTCTCTTCGGTCCAAATACCAATTGCCGGTATCGCAGGCGATCAGCAGAGTGCTTTATTTGGTCAGTTATGTACTAAACCGGGAATGGTGAAGAATACGTATGGAACGGGATGTTTTATGCTGATGCATACCGGAGAGAAAAAAATCATTTCCAAAAATCAATTACTCACCACCGTTGCATGGAAAATAAACGGCATCACTGAGTATGCGCTTGAAGGTAGTGTTTTTATTGGAGGAGCAGTGGTACAGTGGTTGAGAGATGGACTTGGGATCATAAGAAAGTCCTCGGAAGTGGAGTCTCTTGCTGCAACTGTAAAAAACAGCGATGGTGTATTTGTCGTACCTGCATTTACAGGACTTGGCGCGCCATACTGGAATCCACATGCAAGAGGTACTATTGTAGGTTTGTCAAGGGGTACAAGATCTGCACATATAGCGAGGGCTGCGCTCGATAGCATTGCATTTCAGACTTACGATTTGCTGAAGGCAATGGAAGCGGATGCCGGCATGCCTGTGAGGGAGTTGCGGGTAGATGGAGGTGCTTCTGTGAATAATGCTTTGATGCAGTTTCAATCGGATATACTTGAATGTCGTGTTGTACGACCTGTTGTAACTGAAACAACCGCAATGGGCGCTGCTTATCTAGCCGGACTTGCAACGGGATTTTGGAAAGACCGAACTGAGATTGAGAATAGCTGGCAAAAAGACCGCATGTTTGAACCGATGATGCATGCTGAAGATCGCTTACATCATCTAAACGGGTGGAAGAAGGCTGTGCACGCTGCTCAGTCATTTTAGCAGGAATCGTTTACTTTGCGCTTCAAATAGCATTTATAATTTAATATTTTGAACCGGTCACAGCATTTACAACAATTAAAATCTACACCTCATTGGGACATCATCATCATTGGAGGTGGAGCAACCGGTTTGGGTGCAGCTGTTGATGCGGCCGCAAGAGGATATAAAACATTGCTTATTGAGAGGGATGATTTTGGGAAGGGCACATCAAGCCGCTCAACAAAACTGATTCATGGGGGTGTTCGTTACTTACAACAAGGGAATATCCGTCTTGTCAGAGATGCTTTGAGAGAAAGAGGATTGTTGCTTAAAAATGCACCACATATTGCCCATCCGCTTAAACTTGTTCTGCCTGCCTATCGCTGGTATGAAAAACTTTATTATGGTCTCGGACTAAAGCTTTACAATTTCCTTTCTGCCAAATTAAGCTTGGGTACAACCGAACTGCTTTCTGTGAAAAGCACACAAGAATACATACGTGGACTTGATGGGAAAAAATTGAGTGGAGGAGTTGCTTATTACGACGGGCAGTTTGATGATGCGCGATTGTGTATCACGCTTGCATTAACAGCCTCAGATGTTGGTGCAACGTTGTTGAACCATTGTGAAGTTACCGGGTTGATTCGGGAAGAAGAGAAAGTGAAGGGGGTTGTGATTCATGATTTACTGAACAATCATACTCATGAAGCAAGAGGAACGATCGTCATCAATGCAACAGGGGTTTTTGTAGATGAAATTCTTCGCATGGATGAGGACGGCTTACCCGCAACTGTTACACCTTCGCAGGGGATTCATATTGTGGTGGAAAAAAGATTTTTCCCCGGAGATCAGGCTTTGTTTATCCCGAGAACTGATGATGGAAGAGTCTTGTTTGCTGTGCCTTACCACAACAGAGTGATCATTGGCACCACAGATACAGCGATAGATAAAATTGAACGCGAGCCAATTCCTTTACAGGAGGAAGTGGATTTTGTGATCAGTCATTTTAATCGATATGTTCACAGTGGATTGCAGCGAAAAGATGTAAAAAGTGTATTTGCCGGGCTGCGTCCTCTGGTGAAAATTCCCGGAAAGAAAAAAACAGCATTACTTCCAAGGGATCATACCATCTGGACATCAAAAGGAGGCATGTTGAACATCAGCGGTGGCAAATGGACCACATACAGGAAAATGGCGCAAGAGTTGATACTTCGTGCACATTATGAATCGGGGCTGGCCTATACCAGGTGTCAGACTGAAACACTCAAACTGCATGGCTGGATGAAAAGGGTTGATTATACTGATCCGCTGTATTATTATGGCAGTGATGCGGCAGCCATCAGGTATCTTCAGCATCAGGGCTATTCTCATTTAATTCATCCGGATTTGCCATTTACTGCTGCTGAAGTCATCTGGGCGGTTGGGCATGAGATGGCTATGACTTTAGAGGATGTACTTGCCAGACGAACCAGGGCATTATTCCTTGATGCAAAGGCATCACTGGAAGCAGCACCCTATGTGGCAGAGCTGATGCGAAAGGAATTAAATCAGGATCAGCAATGGAAAGAACATCAATTAAGAGCGTTTGAGCTGCTTGCAAAAAATTATCTCTTAGATTAAATGATTGTTATCTCATTCATGCTGTCATCTTAGTTTTTATTTTTATTGACCAATTCTATTTAAAAAGTTGATGATGACCCCTTTTCTTGGCGAATTTATCGGAACAGGATTTCTCATTTTGATGGGTACGGGTGTTGTTGCAAATGTTTTGCTTCATAAATCCAAAGGCCAAAACGGAGGATGGCTCGTCATTGCTCTTGGATGGGGTATTGCCGTGTTCACAGGTGTGTATGTGAGTGCTTCATCAAGTGGAGCGCATTTAAATCCGGCTGTTACTATAGCGATGGCTACTGTCAATAAATTATCATGGAATGATGTGCCGTTTTATATACTGGCTCAATTTACGGGTGCATTGACAGGTGCTTTATTAAGTTGGCTTGCCTATCGCCAGCATGTTGACCTGACTGATGATCCTGAACTTAAACTTGCAGTATTCTGCAACGCACCGGCAGTTTCAAATCCACTCCAAAATTTACTGACCGAAACGATCGCAACTTTTGTACTTGTTTTAGGTGTTTTATTTCTTACCGGTCCGGAAAAAAGCCTTGGCTCGCTGGATGCTTTACCTGTAGCCCTGCTTGTAACGGGAATTGGTTTGTCACTTGGCGGGCCTACAGGGTATGCGGTAAACCCCGCCCGTGATTTTGCACCCCGTTTATTGCACTTTTTGCTTCCCATCAAAAACAAGCGCGACAGCAACTGGGCATACAGCTGGATTCCGGTTGTCGGTCCGATCATTGGAGGTTTTATGGCTGCCGTTATTTGGAAGATCCTGCATTAATCAATGCTTCCTGCCATTCAACCCTGAACAAACCTAACTGTTGAAACAATCGGAATAAAAGTTCTCAATTTCCATTTCTCCCTTTCATCTTCCCCCCTTACCTTTGCGCCCTGAAATAGCATCCTTTTAAAAATTATATTATATGGCCAATACAGGTAAGGTTAAACAGGTAATCGGAGCGGTTGTGGATGTTGAGTTTGACGGTCAGCTCCCTGATATTTACAATGCGCTTGAACTGAAGCGTCCAAACGGAGATGTGCTGGTACTTGAAGTACAACAGCATCTCGGAGAAGACAGTGTACGTACGATCGCGATGGATGGTACAGAAGGACTTGTACGCGGTATGCAAGTGGTTGATACCGGTAAAAATATCCTTATGCCAACAGGAGAGGGAATCAATGGTCGTTTGTTCAATGTAACCGGCGATCCGATTGATGGCTTACCTGCAGTGAGCAAGGCGAATGGCCGTCCGATCCACGCTCAGCCTCCTGCTTTCGAAAATCTTACAACTGCATCGGAAGTGTTATTTACCGGGATCAAGGTAATTGACCTGATCGAGCCTTACGCAAAAGGAGGAAAGATTGGTCTTTTCGGAGGTGCGGGTGTAGGAAAAACAGTATTGATTCAGGAGTTGATTAATAATATCGCCAAAGGTTACGGTGGTTTGTCTGTATTCGCAGGTGTGGGTGAGCGTACGCGTGAAGGAAATGACCTCCTTCGTGAGATGATCGAAGCCGGCATCATGAAATATGGAGATGATTTTAAACACAGCATGGAAGAAGGCGGATGGGATCTGAGCAAGGTGGATATGGAAGGGTTGAAAGATTCAAAAGCAACTTTCGTTTTTGGTCAGATGAATGAACCTCCCGGAGCTCGTGCACGTGTGGCGTTGAGCGGTCTTACCATTGCTGAATATTTCCGCGATGGAGATGGGCAAGGCAAAGGAAAAGACATTCTCTTCTTCGTTGACAATATCTTCCGTTTCACACAGGCGGGATCTGAAGTATCGGCCTTGCTTGGTCGTATGCCTTCAGCGGTGGGATATCAGCCTACACTGGCAACGGAAATGGGATTGATGCAAGAGCGTATCACTTCTACGAAGAACGGATCAATCACTTCCGTACAGGCGGTTTATGTGCCTGCGGATGATCTGACCGATCCGGCTCCGGCTACTACCTTCGCGCATCTGGATGCAACTACCGTATTGGATCGTAAGATTGCCGATCTGGGTATCTATCCTGCGGTGAACCCACTGGAATCCACATCACGTATTTTAACTCCTGCTATTGTTGGAGAAGCACATTATAATTGTGCCAACAGAGTGAAACTGATTTTACAACGCTATAAAGAATTACAGGATATCATTGCGATCCTTGGTATGGATGAATTGAGTGAAGAAGATAAACTCACTGTATTCCGTGCAAGAAAAGTACAGCGTTTCCTTTCTCAGCCATTCCATGTTGCGGAGGCATTTACAGGGTTGAAAGGTGTGTTTGTGAGCATAGATGATACCATCCGCGGTTTCAATATGATTATGGATGGTGAGGTAGATGATTATCCGGAAGCAGCATTCAATCTGGTAGGTACAATTGAAGATGCCATTGAAAAAGGCAAGAAATTACTTGCAGCTACGAAAAACTAATCACATCAGAAAGTCAAATCAAGATTTGATTTTCAGAAAAGTAAAAAGGTATGCATCTTGAAATTTTAACACCCAGTGGTAAAACATATTCCGGTGAAGTGATGGGCGTTCAATTACCGGGCGTCACAGGAAGTTTTGAAGTGCTGGATAAACATGCTCCACTTGTTGCTGCTTTAAAAAGCGGACGCCTCAAAGTATTGCTCAACAAAAACAGCAATGAAAATTTTGAAATAGAAGGTGGATTTGTAGAGGTGCTCGATAACAAGGTTACCGTGATGGTAGAAGGAAGTAAACCAGCGTAATTTCCAATAAAACTTTTTAAACTACTCCCGGCCATTACCCGGGAGTTTTTTTATTAATTCAATTGCGGATCAATCGGATAAGATGCCATCTGTGTATAAGGTTCTCCGAGTGTTTGCAGGGCATTTTTCCAGCAATTGTCGGGATGCTGCATGAAAACCAAGTCTTGATTGCCTTTGCCGGTGATCCATGTCTCTTCTTTTAATTCATGATTGAGCTGACCGGCACTCCACCCACTGTAGCCCAGGTAGAAGCGAATATCATTCGTCTTCAACTTTTTTTGATTCATCAGCTCATGGATTGTTTCGATATCACCACCCCAGAAAATGTTTTTCTGAATGGGATGAGATCCGGGCTTTAACTCCGGAATACGATGTATTATATGAAGAGTATTGGTATCAACTGGTCCTCCATAGTAAACAGGAAAATCTGCATCTTGAAACTCTGTCAGAAGATCTGAAAGCCGCAAAGGAAGAAGGCGGTTCACAACCAGTCCGAAACTTCCTTCTTCATTGTGCTCACAGAGAAGAATGACCGTTCTCAGGAAGTGAGGATCTTTTAAAAAAGGATCAGCAATTAAAAATGTACCGCTTTCTGCAGAAATCATTCCCGAAAGTACGAATCCCGGTTTTCGAATAAAAATTTAGATTGCATTCATTTCCTTACGTTATAATGCTTCGTTAAAAAGGAGCCAGTTAAAAGCTTTATTCCTTGTTGTTGTCTGTCAGACTTATTTTTGCCATTCCGACTGAAAAAAAATCAGATGAAGAAAATTTTTCCGCTGATCATTATCTTAATTACGATTTCCCTTCTGGGCATCATCATTATTCAGGTCTCCTGGATACGTTCTTATGCCTCCAAAAGGGAATTCTGGTATAAAGAAAGGCTCCTCCCTGTAATACAGGAAGTGGGAGAGCAACTTGTGACAGAAATGGATAAGGCTCCGCTTAATCTGGAAGATCCGTTAGGGTTCAAAGAGACGAATGAGTTAGGGGATCTCCGTCTCCGTAAATACGCTTCCGGTTATTTTTCTGTTTTTGAAATCGAATCAAGAATCAAGAAAGCGCTGGAAAAAGCAAAAATGAAGAATGTGCAATTTGAATTTGCTGTTGAAAGCTATGACCTCGATCATCGTTACTCTCTAAAATCAGCAGGGTTTCTTCAGTTGAATAATGACACTACACACAACATCCGTATTTGGTATCCTTTGGTACCCAGAGGTGGAAGTATGCGAGAAAATCTCACTGTAGATGAAGCACTTGTTCTTGTCATACCCAATCTGAAATCTGTCATTTTAAAAGATCTGAATGGAATGATTGCCATATCAATCATTTTTACATTGATCATCATCACTGCATTTTATCTCACTGTAGGTGCCTTACTCAGACAAAAAAAATTAAGTGAGATGAAAACAGATTTCATCAATAACATGACGCACGAGTTGAAAACACCATTGGCAACGATATCCCTCGCAATAGATGCTTTGAGAACTGAGAAAGTGCGGAATGACAATGATCGCTTTCAATACTTCACCGGAATCATTAAAGATGAAAATCGCCGCATGAATAAGCATGTCGAAACGATTCTTCAGGCCGCATTGATGGAAAAAAGAGAAGTTAAGCTCGAGAAAAAAGAGTTGCATTTGCACGACATCATCAAAAATGTGATTTCAAATTTGCAATTGCAGATTGATGAAAAAAGTGGAAAAATTGAAATGCAATTACAAGCGACCAATGATCTGTTGTTTGCAGATGAAGTACACATGACAAATGTGATCAATAATCTGGTAGATAATGCAATTAAATACTCTAAGCCGGATTCATTGTTCATTAGTATTACAACAAAAAACTACGGACGTTCAGGAATTAAATTTCAAATTGAAGACCATGGTATCGGAATGAATAAAGAGACATTGTCAAGGGTGTTTGAAAAATTCTTCCGAGCACATACTGGCAATGTTCATAACGTAAAAGGATTTGGGCTGGGGTTGAGTTATGTGAAAGCAATGACGGAAGCCCATCATGGAAAGATTAAAGCAGATAGTATGCCAGGTAAAGGATCTACGTTTATGATTACGTTGCCACTTCACAAGCCCGGAAAAACTTAATAAAAAGATTTTTCTATTAATAGAAGAGGCTTCCATCAAATGGGAGCCTCTTTTATATTTGGCTGATTCACAATGACAATATCTCTAGTTTAAACCCATTTAAGTGTGGATGTTTTTCGTAATCCACAGCTTTTCCACATTAATTCACATTCGGATACATTATAAATGCCATTTTATGGCTTCAAACCCTTTACAGTCAAGGCTTTCGGCTTTGTGGATAAATTAAAAACACCAACTTTTGTTTCAAAAGTGGGAAAATGTGTTAATTTGTGTCTATAAATGGTAAAAACGGATTGAAATTATTCAAATGACTGGTTTTCTAGGAGAATATGAGGTAACAATTGACGCGAAGGGGCGCTTTCTTCTTCCGGCCGGCTTTAAAAAGCAGGTTCCGGAAGACTGGGGCAACCAATACGTCATCAGCAGGGGCATTGAACCCTGCCTCACCTTATATCCTATGAAAAACTGGGAACCCATATTCTCTAAAATCAGTGAATTGAATGCATTCGACCCTAAGGTAAGACAATTTCAACGCTATTTTCTGAACGGAGCCACAACGGTTGAGCTCGATACGGCCGGCAGGTTGCTCATCCCGCAAAACCTGAAATTATTTGCAGAGCTCGACAAAGATGCGGTGCTTGTTGCAGCTGTTCAGAAAATAGAAATATGGGATAAGAAAAAATACCAACAGTTCTTTGAAAACTTTTCACCAGAATCCTTCAGTCAGCTTGCTGATGAAGTGATGGTTAAAAAGGAAGGCTGACGCATGGCTATGGGTAAGAATATGAAGCGTCCGGATAAAAGTTCTCAGGAAGAAAATCAATCGGAACAACAATACCATGTTCCGGTGCTGCTTACTGAAGCGGTGGATGCACTGAATGTTCGTTCCAACGGAATTTACATTGATTGCACTTTCGGAGGAGGCGGCCACTCAAGAGAAATTCTGAAGCGGCTTGGTCCTGAAGGTAAACTTCTTGCTTTTGACCAGGACCCGGATGCAAAGCGAAACTTACCTGCAGATGACAGGTTGATTTTTGTGCCACATAATTTTCGTTATCTGCTCCGCTTCATGAAAATGCACCAGATTGATCAAGCAGATGGTCTGCTTGCTGATCTGGGAGTGTCAAGTCATCAATTCAATGAGCCAACAAGAGGGTTTTCAACTCGTTTTGATGGGCCGTTGGATATGCGGATGGATCCTGCTTTAACAACCACTGCTTCAACAATTCTTACTACTTATTCTCAGGATGATTTGCAGCGAATGTTTAGTGAGTACGGAGAAGTGACCAACGCGCGCACGCTTGCATCAGCCATCGTTTTGTATCGGCAGAACCAGTCGCTTGAAACCATTGCTCAGTTCAAGGTCTTGCTTCAGGGAGTGATACGAGGCAATCCAAAGAAATACCAGGCACAGGTTTTTCAGGCTCTTCGAATAGAAGTCAATCAGGAGTTGTCGGCTTTAAAAGAGTTGTTGTATCAGTTGCCCGCTGCGATTAAGCCGGGAGGGAGGGCAGCGATTATCTCCTTTCATTCGCTTGAGGATCGTTTGGTGAAACAGTTTTTCAGAGACGGTGAACCTGTAAGTACACCTGAAAATCCGTTTTCGAGAGAAGAAAAGCAAAAGCCTTTCTTCCTCATTACCCGCAAGCCAATCGAACCCGGTGAAAACGAAATCCATTCCAATCCAAGATCCAGAAGCGCACGTTTACGTGTTGCAGAAAAATCATCATCCTTTATTCTGACTCCGCATCCTTTGTAAACGGGCTGAAATTATTTTACTCATCATTTAATCTGCAAATCATGGCAGAACGGGAATCAAAACTGGACTTTAAAAAATGGTTCAATTATGAATGGATCATTAGGAATGTTCCTTTTTTTCTTTTTCTCACACTATTGGCAATTATTTATATCGCCAATGGTCATTATGCAGATAACACCATCCGAAAAATCAATAAGACCACCCGTTTACTTAAAGAGCAGGAATATGAATTTAAGTCGTTGAATGGAAAATTGATGTTTCAGAACAGGATGACAGAATTGAGTAAAAAATTAGATACAATCGGTTTGCGGGAAACAACGGAGCAGCCGGTCTTTTTATCAGATTCAACTGTAAAAAATCCCGGCTAATCGAATATGGAAATCAAAAAAGACATCCTCTGGCGGGTTTATCTGGTGTATCTGGGTCTGATTGTGTTTGGGCTGCTGATCATTGGGAAAGCAGTTTATACACAGCGGGTTGAAGGTAAATATTGGAAAGGAATGGGGGATAGCATGCATACTAAGATTATTGATTTAGGTGCTGAAAGAGGAACAATTTTTAGTGAAGACGGAAGTATGCTGAGTACATCGATTCCCCAGTTTGATGTATATATGGATTTTGGTGCAGAGGGATTAAGGGAGAAGAACGGAGAACGTTTTTTTAAACATGTAGATTCATTTGCCTT
>JBIIPV010000254.1:0-2851 GCA_044342435.1 Lacibacter sp.
GCCAATCAGAAGAGAAAGTCCAAATGAAAATATAATTGGAATATAAAAAGCAACACTGCTATGTGCACCGGGAATAGGTACATTCATTCCGTAAATACTTGCAACCAGGGTTGGAAGCTGAAGCATAACTGTTACAGAAGTAAGTCGTTTCATTACTTGATTCTGATTATTGCTGATGATGCTGGCAAATGCGTCCAAAGTAGAGCTCAGGATATTTGTATAAATGTTTGCCATCTCAAGGGCCTGGCTTGTATCGACAATAAGGTCATCCAGAAATTCTTCTTCATCCGAATTCAGGCCAAGGAAATTCGTGCGTTTCATTTTCATCAGCAACATCTCATTGCTCCTGAGCGCAGTAACGAAATACACCAGACTTTTTTGAATACGCATCAGATCCAACAATTCTTCGTTCCTATTTGAATCATATAGCTTTTGTTCCAGTTGATTTCTTCGCTGATTAATTTCTTTCAGGTAATCCATGAATGTTGTCACCACTTTCTCAAATACCTTCAACACCATCATGTTCCTTTTATCGGGGTGACGGTTTTGAAATGTGTTGAGGAACTTTTTAATGGCACCATTGTCAAATGAGTTCACCGTCACAATTTGGTTGTGGGTGAGGATGATGCAGATCGGAATGGTGATGTAAAAAGCGTCGCTGTCGTTGAAGGAATTGTTTTCTGTTGGTGTTTTAATAACAATCAACTTTACATTGTCTTCCAATTCAAAGCGTGAGCGTTCATCAATATCCAGGGAGTCGGAAAGAAAATCAAGAGGGATGTCGAGCGCTTCAGAAATTTCTGAGAACTCTTCCTGTTTCAAAGGAGGAATGATATTGACCCAACTGCCCGTTTCGGGGCGGTCAATTTCCTGAGTTTGACCATTTGTATTTTTGAAATACTGCAGCACTTAGGCGCAAAGGTAAGGGGAGGGGAAGAATGTTTTCAGTCTTCATTTTTGACAATAGCCGGATGTCGGAATTCTTCCTTGATTTTTCTGATTTTACTCAATTGTTTCCAGCATAATATGATTGTGTAATAAATCCATTCTCTGGCTGTGATCATTCCCAGTTGTTCGTGGGGAATCTGGTAATAGTCCATCTGGTCATCTTCCCAATAAAAACGTAATTCATTGAGGTAGCGTTCAGTATGTTCGGAAAATCGGTTCATTCTATCCTCCTTCTCCGTTAAATCTTTCTTTTTATTCTTTTTCCTGAACAACTTCTCCAGCCTTTCCTGTATTTCTTCATTCAGCAATTGCTGACAGGTTTCTTCCATCTGCTCATAAGAAAAAGAATCATGGAGGGGTTTCCCGTATTTCCACCTGAGAATGAGTTTAGGCGTAAATAATTTCGACCACGACTCAGAAACGAGCGCTTCCAGGTGATTCAAATGATCAGCGGCAGTTAAACTATCTTTTGAATGAAAAAAATCATCATCCTTTATGCCCTGACATGTACGCACAATTTCCTGAATTACCTGTTCGGTTTTTTCAAGGATATGCAACTTGTCCAAATGATAAAGTGGTGGATACATTGGATTAACTGATCATTTACAATTCGATAATTCCTTTAAATACTTGTTTTGCAGGACCGCACAACCAGATTTTTTCAAAAAGATGGCCTTCTTTTTTTTCAAATTTGATATTTAGTATTCCGCCTTCAGTATTTACATGAACTTCCTGTTCACCGGCAACATCTTTTGCTACAGAAATCGCTGCTGCCGTGGCACCGGTTCCGCAGGAATATGTTTCTGCTTCCACACCGCGTTCGTAGGTTCTGATGGCAATGCCTTTTTCCAAAGGTTCTATAAAATTGACATTGATTCCTTTTTCTTTATATAGGTCACTGTATCGTACTTTTTTTCCTTCAGCATCCACATCAAAAGAGGGGAGATCTGTTACCACTTTTACATAGTGAGGAGAGCCTGTATCAAGAATCGTTACATCATCTTCAGTATGTATTCCGGATACATCTATCATCTTTAATTCAATATGTTCATTAGCAGAAATCTTTGCTTCGTGCGGCCCGTCTGATGCAATGAAAAAAGCTTTTTCTCTCACCACTCCAAGATGATGAGCAAACAATACGATGCATCGTCCACCGTTTCCGCACATGCTGCCCACTGCACCATCGGCATTAAAATAGATCATTTCAAAATCATAGCCTTCACGTTGTTGTAGCAACATCAGTCCATCTGCCCCGATGCCATAGCGCCTGTGACATAAAAAGGCAATTTGTTCATTTGAAAGTGATGAATATTTTCCGGAGCGGTTATCCAGCAGCACGAAATCATTACCGGTGCCTTGGTATTTGTAAAATTCGATGATCATATTTCAGAAATAATTTCCAGGGAACGACGAATTAAAGCACGTATTACAGCCATGCTGTCTTTGCTAAATTCTTTTCTGACTCTGTTTGCAACAACAGCATTGAGTGACAGGCACTGATGTCCAAGTAACCTGCCAAGTCCGTATATGGCAGATGTCTCCATTTCAAAATTTGAAATTCGGTGCGTGCCAAATTGAAAAGACGTGAACTGTTCATTCAGGCCCGGCAATTTCAAACCCAAACGTAAAACCCTTCCTTGCGGGCCGTAAAAACCGGGGCAGGTTACGGTAATTCCGTTGTGATAGTCCTTGGTGAAGTGCTTTAGTAATTTTGATCCTGCTCCTGCTATATAAGGATGAGTTACCTGGTCGTTCATTCTTGTATAATTCACAAACGCATGCAGTATTTGTTTTTCTTCTTCGTTGTTTTCAAGGCGATAGAAATTGAGCAGGTTGTCGAGACCAAGCCCATGTGTGGAGGCAACAAAACTATCCACCGGTATATCTGCTTGAAGGCTACCGC
>JBIIPV010000255.1:0-2845 GCA_044342435.1 Lacibacter sp.
ACCCGGAAGGGCCCATCAAGGCTACAAATTCATTTCTTTGGATATCCAAGCTAAGGCCTTTCAACACGGGAAGTTCCTGCTTCCCAATGAAATAACTTTTACGTAAGTCTTCCAGGTGAATCACTGCATTCATGAATCTGTTTTTCCTTGTTTGTTGATTGCTTTTGGAACCAGAAAAAAATGTTCATCTTTTACCGCAGCATTTGACAATCCTTCTTCACGTGTGAGCGCAGGATACACTTTGTCTTCTCTCAGCTTATTAATCTCAAAGCTCATGTGCTGTAAAGGTTCGATTCCTGAAGTGTCTAGTTCCTGAAGTTTTTCTACGAAAGAAATCATCTGCTGAAGGTCTTTTCGCAAATCATCCCGGCCGGATTCGTTCGTACTGAGTCTGGATAGCTTTGCGAGTTTGTCTATCATATCATTGGTCACTTCCATAACTCAAAGTTAGGATATCTGTTTTGAGATTGAAATTTATGTGTTGAACGGAACTTGCTCTGTTTTTACTATTCAAAATGCCGGTAGGAGCCTCTTAGTAAGGCCAATTATGACAGTTGCTCCAAAGAAAATATTTACCTTTCAATTTGTTTTTTGGGTGCAGACAGACAACAGGAAACTGCTATCTTCGCCGGCCCTGCAAAGGGAAGGTTTTGTAACTTGCCTGGGTATTTTATAAATGATTAGAACTTATGGAGCATAAGAAAGAAGTAGTGATGAGCGGTCTCCGTCCGACCGGCTTTCTTCATCTCGGAAATTATTTCGGGGCGATGAAAAACTATGTTCTGATGCAGGAACAGTACGACTGCTTTTTCATGGTAGCCGACTGGCATTCTTTAACCACTCATCCGGATACCAAAGAGCTGAAAGGACATGTACATCGTGTTCTGGCAGAAACCCTTGCCTGTGGTCTTGATCCCGATAAAGCAGCTTTGTATTGTCAGAGTCATGTGCCAGAAACAGCGGAGTTGTATCTCTATCTCAACATGCTTGCCTATATGGGGGAACTGGAAAAGACCACGACATTTAAAGAGAAAGTGAGATTGCAACCCGATAATATCAATGCCGGTTTACTCACATATCCTGTTTTGCAAACCGCCGACATCATTCTGCATCGCGCTCATTATGTACCGGTAGGAAAAGACCAGGAGCAACATCTTGAAATGGCCAGGAATTTTGTAAAAAGATTTAATTACAGATACGGAGAGATATTTCCGGAGCCGGTGGCATATAATTTTGGAGACACGCTGGTGAAAGTACCGAGTCTCGATGGAACAGGCAAAATGAGTAAGAGTGAAAATCAGCATGCAACAATCTATTTGGCTGACAGTGATGATGCCATCCGCAAAAAAGTAATGAAGGCAAAAACCGATCAGGGGCCTGAAAGTCCCAATGCTGAAAAGCCTGATTACATAGAAAACATTTTTCAGTTAATGCGTCTTGTGAGCAAGCCCGATACAGTTCAGAAATTTGAAGATGATTATGCCGGATGTCAGATCAGATACGGAGATATGAAAAAGCAACTTGCAGAAGATATGATTCAGTTTGTTGCACCTGTGAGAGAAAAAGCTGCGGCAATAGAACAGGATAAAAAATACCTGAATGAGGTGATGGCCAAAGGAGCAGAAAAGGCGCGTGCCAATGCTGCTTTGACACTTAAAATGGTGAGGGACGCGATGGGGTTGAATTATTTTTCCTGATTGCGCCTGTTCTTAAAAAAAAATGATACATTCATCATACGACTAACAAGCTTATTGATTTCCTGAATATGGCAAAGACAAAAAAACCAAAACACATTGCAGTTGCGGGTAATATTGGAGCAGGTAAAACCACGCTCACTGAATTGCTTAGCAAGCATTACAAATGGATTCCCCAGTTTGAAGATGTGGATCATAATCCGTATCTCAATGATTTTTATGAAGACATGCCCCGATGGAGTTTCAATCTGCAGATTTACTTTTTGAATAATCGACTGAATCAAGTCCTCGATATTCAGCGTGGAACAGAAACGGTTATTCAGGATCGCACCATTTTTGAAGATGCGCATATTTTCGCTCCCAATTTGTATGAAATGGGTTTGATGCCTAAGCGAGACTTCGATAATTATTTTTCTTTTTTTGCTACACTGAAAACAATGGTGTCGCCTCCCGACTTGCTTATTTACCTGAAAGCATCTGTGCCAACACTGGTTGCTCAGATTCAAAAGCGAGGCAGGGAATATGAAGAAAATATTCGTCTAGATTACCTAAAGAGGCTGAACGATTATTATAATAAATGGATTGATACTTACAAAGAAGGCAATCTGCTTGTTATAGATTGTGATGCCAATAAGTTTGCAGAAAATGAAGAGGATCTCGGTGAGATCATCAGTAAAATTGATTCTCAACTTTATGGTCTTTTCTGACCTTATTAAAAAGCGAAACCCCGTCAGGAATGACGGGGTTTTTTCTTAGCAAACAATCGATTACGACCACAATGCTTACCGTACTTTGTTGAATAATTCAATGTTTCCGGAAGCATATTCTTTATCAAAACGGCAATTTACCGGATTGTGAAATCTTGAATTCCTTTCAAAAATAGTAGATCTATTTGAATTTAAAAACAAATAATGTCTCATAAAATTAGAAAATATTTAATATTATAGAATATATTTAGATTAATTCAAATATTGAAGCTCATTAAATGATACAGTTTAAAATAAACAAAATAATATTTAGAAAAATTACATATTTACAAACGTGTGTTAGCAAAAGTTGGGTTGGTTTATTTCCGTTGGCAGAAGGAGGCAGATCAAGTATTTTGCATGAAAATTTGGTGTAAGGATTGATTGACCTATAAAAAAGTTCAA
>JBIIPV010000256.1:0-2832 GCA_044342435.1 Lacibacter sp.
CTTTTAATAATGGATAAGCATGCTCCAGGAACCATCCGCAAATAGCATGCCCTGCCTCATGATATGCAATGATTTCTTTTTCTTCGGGGCTGATGATTTTGTTTTTCTTTTCAAGTCCACCAATGACCCTGTCAATGGCCGCCTGAAAATCGCTCATATCCACAGCCGACTTGCCTTTACGAGCAGCAATACGTGCTGCCTCGTTACAGATGTTTGCGATATCTGCACCGGCAAACCCGGGTGTCTGCTCTGCCAGTTTATGAATATCCAGGGTTTCAGATATTTTAATTGGTTTAAGATGAACATTGAAAATTTGTTCACGCCCTTTGAGATCCGGTCTGTCGATCGATATCTGGCGGTCGAAACGTCCGGGTCTTAATAATGCAGAGTCCAACACATCCGGTCGGTTTGTTGCCGCAAGGATGATGATACCTGTATCTCCGCCAAAACCATCCATCTCAACAAGTAACTGGTTGAGTGTGTTTTCCCTTTCATCATTGCTTACAATCGCATTTCTTCCACGTGCTCTACCGATTGCATCAATTTCATCAATGAATATTATACAAGGCGCTTTTTCTCTGGCTTGTTTGAAGAGATCACGAACGCGGCTGGCTCCTACACCAACAAACAATTCCACGAAATCGGACCCGCTGATACTAAAGAAAGGAACCTGCGCTTCACCTGCCATCGCTTTTGCCAAAAGTGTTTTTCCTGTACCGGGAGGACCGACCAACAATGCCCCTTTGGGTATTTTACCACCCAGTGCAGTATATTTTTTGGGATTCTTTAAAAAGTCCACAATCTCCATCACCTCTACTTTGGCTTCATCCAACCCTGCAACATCCTGAAAAGTAACATTGACTTTCGTTCCTTTCTCAAAAAGCTGAGCACGAGACTTGCCTATATTAAATATGCCTCCGCCGCCCGGACCTGCACCACCTCCCGAATTCATCTTACGCATCAGCAATACCCAAAGCCCTACAAGCACCAACACAGGAAGCAACAAACTGATGATTGGACTCAACCAACTTTCCTCTGTTTCATACTTTCCCGTAGGCTTTCCTGTAATCGCCATATTTGCATCCACAAGCCTCTTTAATCTTTCCTCAAATGATTTATGATCATTTACGGTAAACTGAAATTGAATGCTTTTTGCCTTGTCTGATTTGATCATTTTTGCATCAGACACCAAACGATTTATTGCTGAGTCCTCAAAAGCCTTTGGCTTTAGTATCACCCGAACGATGTCTTTATTCTTAATAATCGTGTATTGATCAACGTACCCCTTCATGAGCATATTGTCTTCAAAAAACTGCTCTGAAGTCTGCACTGCATCGGGCGTAACACCCCTAAACAGCTGCATCCCGATCAATACAGCAGCAATGATGATATATACCCAGTAAATATTGAATTTGAAGATTTTACGGGGTTCTTTGTTTTCACCCCCTCCTTCGTTTTGATTATTTTGGCTCACTTTATTTTTAGTTTAAACATGCTTCACAATGAATCCGGCAATATTACATGGTCATAAGGAAATATGACCGATTTAATTTTCTTTTTAATGATGTTCTAACATTTGGGCATCGCTCCACATCTCTTCAAGCCGGTAAAACTTCCTGTTTTCTGGATGAAAAATATGGATAACCACGTTCACATAATCCACAAGTACCCATTGCAATGACTGCTGTCCTTCACGGCGATAAGGAATCTCCCCGCATTTTTCTTTCACCTCTTTATCAATAAAATCAGCAATGGCTTTGATTTGTGTTGTACTGGTTGCCTGACAGATCACAAAAAAATCAGCTACAGCTTCCGGTATCTTTCTCAAATCCAGGCTGACTACCTCCTCTGCTTTCTTTTCAAGCACTGCATTCACAATGACTTTGAATAGCTTACTGTTTCGATTGATGCGAGGTGTTGCTTTCTTTTTCTGTTCTTTTGTATCTGTTGCCAGGGATGGAGTGCTCAAACGGCTAATTTTTTAATGATCGGAGTAAAGCTTCCTGAGAAGCTGTTTTCTTGATTAATTTGCTCAAAATTAAATAAACTTCTTCAACCTTGCCACATCCGATCAGTTTTCCACCTCTTATCGAACTGCAGCAAACAGATAGTACCAACAATTATGCCATGAACTTAGTTCGGCAAGGAATGGCAAAAGACGGACAAGCAATACTGGCCTATCACCAAACAGCCGGTAAAGGACAAAGAGCGAAAAGCTGGCTGACAGAAGAAGCAAAAGGCCTGAATCTTTCCATTTTAGCTTCTACAGAATTTTTAGTCCCTGTCAATGGGTTTCAGCTTCTTGCCGCAATGGCTGTTGCAGTAACAGATGAACTTTTTTCTATAACCGGTAAAGAGTTTAAAATAAAATGGCCGAATGATGTTTATTGGCATGACAAAAAAGCAGGAGGCATTCTGATTGAAACTGTAATACAGGGCACAAAATGGAAATGGTCGGTTATTGGTATCGGCAT
This sequence comes from Lacibacter sp., assembly GCA_044342435.1. Classification (GTDB taxonomy): domain Bacteria; phylum Bacteroidota; class Bacteroidia; order Chitinophagales; family Chitinophagaceae; genus Lacibacter. Next base: position 2,475 of record JBIIPV010000256.1, read on the forward strand.
CAATGTATTGCAGGAAAGCTTCCCTCCTGATTTACCCAATCCGGTCTCATTAAAACAGATAAGTGGTAACAATATTGACATCAAGATAATTGCAGAGAATATAAGAAAGAGGGCGATGGATTATATACAGACATTAAAAGAAGAAGGATTTGAAGAGATTTACCAGATCTACCTGAAAAGGCTTTACAAGTTGGGAGAAATGGCAATGGTCAGAATCAACAATCAAAATCAATCACTTTTTATTAAAGGAGTATCAAAAGAAGGATTACTTGAAACAGGTAATGAAGAACGCGTTCTGTATACATTTGGTGAACTTGAGTGGGTCAATAAATTTTAATATTTCATTTTGATTTATCTT
>JBIIPV010000257.1:0-2831 GCA_044342435.1 Lacibacter sp.
GTACTGCCAATGAATACGGGAGTAGAAGCCGGCGAAACAGCCGTGAAACTCGCCAGAAAATGGGGATATGAAAAGAAAGGAATTGAAGAGAACAAAGCGATTGTCGTTTTTGTAGAGGGAAATTTCTGGGGAAGAACCATGGCTGCCATCTCCTCCTCCACCGACCCTTCGAGCTACAAAGGATTTGGTCCGTATATGCCCGGTTACAAAATCATCCCTTACAACGATCTGAAAGCATTGGATGAAGCAGCGTCTGATCCCAACGTGGCCGCTTTTATGTTTGAACCCATTCAGGGGGAAGCAGGCGTGGTGGTACCAGATGGAGGGTATCTCAGAGGCGTGAGAGATATCTGTACAAAATACAATGTGCTGATGATTGCCGATGAAATTCAAACCGGACTTGCGCGCACTGGTAAAATGCTGGCATGTGATCATGAGGATGTTCGTCCTGATGTCCTCGTGCTCGGTAAAGCACTCAGCGGAGGCATGTTGCCAATCAGCGCTGTACTTGCAGATGATGAGATCATGCTCACTATTCAACCCGGCGAACACGGATCAACTTATGGAGGTAATCCGCTTGCCTGTGCGGTGGCAATTGAAGCACTTCAGATTCTGAAAGATGAATGCCTTGCTCAAAATGCGGATGAACTAGGCAGGTATTTCCGGAGCAGGATGACAGAACTAAATTCACCTCTTATTGAAACGGTAAGAGGGAAAGGATTATTAAATGCGATTGTGATTAAACACCCGGATCCCGAAGCGGCCTGGAGTATCTGCCTTGCATTAAAAGAAAACGGACTATTGGCGAAGCCAACACATGGCGACAAGATTCGTCTTGCTCCCCCGCTTGTGATCACAAAGCAGGAACTGGATGATTGTATTAGCCTCATTGAAAAAACGCTGAGAGAATTTGTTTAATCTTACAAATGAGAATATCGAAAACATCTTTTATACAACAAGTTGTTATCCTGCTAAACATTAAATTTGCGACATAACTAAATTGGCATGAGCGAAGAAAAAAGTCTGAATTTTATTGAAGAAATCATCGAGGAAGATCTGCGTAGCGGAAAACATAAAAGTATCCTTACACGTTTCCCTCCTGAACCGAACGGCTACCTGCACATTGGTCATGCCAAAAGCATCTGTCTCAATTTTGGATTGGGCATCCGCTATGGCGGCAAAACAAACCTGCGATTCGACGATACTAATCCTTCCACGGAAGAAACTGAATATGTTGACAGCATCAAAGAAGACGTTCGCTGGCTAGGATTTAACTGGGCAAATGAATTCTATGCTTCAGACTATTTTGAACAGCTGTATGCATTCGCAGTAAAGCTCATCTCAAAAGGAAAAGCGTATGTAGATGATAGCACCAGTGAAGAAATTGCTGCACAGAAAGGAACGCCAACTTCCCCTGGCAAACGAAATGAATACGCCGACAGAAGCATCGAAGAAAACCTACGCCTTTTTGAAGAGATGCGTGCAGGCAAATACAAAGACGGAGAGAAAGTGTTACGTGTAAAAATCGATATGGCTTCTTCAATCATGCACATGCGTGATCCGATTATCTATCGAATTAAACATGCACATCACCATCGAACTGGTGATAAATGGTGCATCTATCCGATGTATGATTTCGCACACGGACAAAGTGATTCCATTGAGCAAATTACCCACTCTATTTGTACGCTTGAATTCATCCCCCACCGACCATTGTATGAATGGTTTATAGAGGAACTTGAAATATTCCCCTCAAAACAATATGAATTCGCAAGGCTCAACCTGAATTACACGGTGATGAGTAAGCGAAAATTGTTGCAACTGGTGAATGAAAAACATGTAACAGGCTGGGATGATCCGCGTATGCCAACAATTAGTGGTTTACGCAGACGAGGTTATACTCCGCAAAGCATTCGTGAATTTGCAGAACGAGTAGGTGTAGCGAAGCGCGACAACCTGATTGAATTCAGTTTGCTTGAATTCTGTATCCGTGAACATCTCAATAAAATTTCATTTAGAAGAATGGTTGTGTTTGATCCGGTAAAAGTGATCATCACCAACTATCCCGAAGGTCAAACCGAATCTCTTTTATCAGACAACAATCCGGAAGATCCAAACAGCGGACAAAGAAGCATTCCTTTCAGTAGAGAAATTTTGATTGAACGTGACGACTTCATGGAAAACCCGCCCAAAAAATATTTTCGCCTTGCTCCCGGACAAATGGTACGTTTGAAAAGCGCGTATATCATTCAATGTGAAGAATTGAGGAAAGATGAATCAGGGAACATCACCGAAATACACTGCCGTTATTTTCCGGAAAGCAAAAGCGGCCAGGATACAAGTGGCCTGAATGTGAAAGGAACGCTTCACTGGGTGAATGCCAAAGACGCTGTGGAAGTGGAAGTGCGGGAATATGATAGGTTATTCAAGGTTGAAAATCCTTCAGCAGAGGAAGGTGATTTCAAAACATATATCAACCCCGACAGCCTAAAAACTGTAATAGGGTTTGCAGAGCCTTCTTTAATGGAAGCAAGCGCGACTGATCGTTTTCAGTTTTTGAGAAAGGGGTATTATTGTCTTGACAAGGATAGCCGGGATCAGAAATTAATCTTTAACCGAACGGTTACTTTGAAAGATGGATGGGCCAAAGAGTCGAAAAAGAATTAATATCTTTCTTAACTCAATACAAGCGTTTTCCATTCCTGTTTGAATGCCTCGGTTTGCTGTAGTAATTCATCCAGAATATGATCGCCATGCATCGCGTAAAATGTCCAGATGGATTCCGTTCTTTCTTGCAGCGAACCACCCGGAAATAATTCCTCTCTGAGCTT
>JBIIPV010000258.1:0-2815 GCA_044342435.1 Lacibacter sp.
ACTGAAGTATTTAAGGTAATACTATGCCCGTTTCTAATAGTTATGGCATCAAAAGTGCCTGATGGAGCCGAGGTAGCTGCAACCCATGTTGATCCACCATTGGTGCTGATCTCCCAAGCAGCAACTTCACTCCAATTCCCTGAGGCGGCAGAACGATAACGAGGTTTCAGCAATTGAAAAGCATTTATATATATGTTTTTTTCACCCGCTGCATCATTTTGATTTCCGATATAAAAGTTTATACCATCTATGGAAGAAGCACTATTAATTGTTGTTGAATAAGTTGGGCCACCATTTCTGTCAGTCATAGTGAAACTATAAGCAGACGAACTAGTTCTTGTTAATGTAACAAGCATAGGCGCTGTTCCGTATGCAGTAAAAGCCGTTCCATTAGTTGTGGTGATTGTTGCACTGCCGGCATTATTGACATTAAATACTGTTGTTCCTCCATTTCTCAAATCAAACCCTTTACTACCCGCACCTGCATCAAAATTAATCGCCCAATAAAAACTCAATGCATCTCCCACCTGCATACCGCCTCTGATTGATCTGTATGCGTTACAATATTGACTTCCTGTAGCAAACATGCCAAACGCAGTAGTGCCGATACCGGTTGTACCCATGCCATTATTAAATGGATTGCCTATAAAAGTACCCGTGTTGGTACCACTCGTGATTGACCAATTATCAAAACCAACATTAGAGCAGGAGTTAGAGTTATTGGAATTATTAGCCCAACTACTCCCATAACTTGAAGCATTGTCGGTGTAAGTCTGACTAAATACTTGTACAGCTGTAAATGAAAAAGTGAAAAACAAAAACAATTGCCTTTTATAGCCAAGTACATTTGCAAAAAGTGAGGTAAAGCGCAAGAAATTCATCACAATCGATTAAAATATTTATTTTCTCAGAGGGTTTCGGCAGGCAGAAAACAGGAGCTACATTAAAAGCTTCCTGAATCTCATACAATTATACTCATTTTTCCACTCACATGCGTTAGTTGTTTAAGTTTTGTTTAAATAGCCCTAACGGCTGTTCTTTTACGTATTTTTGCCCGCATGTGGGCGCTCTGTAAAAAAGAATTTCGTCAGTTTTTCAGTAACCTGACAGGCTACTTGGCCATCGGCGTTTTTTTGTTGCTGAATGGCCTATTTCTATTCATCTTTTCAAGTTTCAACATTTTTGATTTCGGCTATGCCAGCCTGGATAATTTTTTCACCCTGGCCCCTTTTGTGTTATTGGTGCTCATCCCTGCTATCTCTATGAGGCAAATCAGTGATGAATGGAGAGGAGGAACCATGGAATTGTTGCAGACAAGCCCACTCACGAACCTGCAAATCATCGGTGGAAAATATTTTGCTGCACTTCTAGTCACCCTCATCGCCATTCTGCCCACAATTACCTATGCAGTTTCAGTAAGCATGCTTTCTGCCGCTGAAACAGTTCTTGATCAAGGTGCCTGGGCCGGTTCCTATATGGGCCTAATTTTACTGTGTGCTGTTTTTTGCGCGATCTCACTTTTTGCGGGAAGTTTTTCCCAAAACTCCGTAGTAAGTTTTCTGGTAGGTGCAGCAGGTTGCATCCTTTTCTATAAAGGCTTCTCCGTTATCAGCAGCCTGTCGGTGTTTAGGGACGGGGCTGATTATTACTTTCAGCAGGCCGGCCTGGAATTCCATTATCAATCTATTTCGAGAGGTGTGATTGATATCAAAGACCTGGTTTATTTTTTCTCGGTCATTCTACTTTTCATTTACCTCACAATTCGCCGCATTGCTAAAAACCAGTCAACTGAAAAAAACCTGCTGTCATTTGTAGAACCGCGTTTCCGTACCGGTTTTCTTGTTGCCATTATTTTCATTTTAAACCTCGGTGTTTCCCTGGTCAATATAAAAGCAGATCTCACCAGTGATCAACGTTATTCTCTTTCACCCGCCACCAAAAAACTACTTCAATCAATTGAAGAACCTATTGAAATTACTATTCTTCTAGAAGGGGACTTTCCGGCTTCATTTAGAAAATTACAGTCGAGTACTAAAGACCTGCTCAATGAAATGAAGTCTTATGCGGGACCCAATCTTCGTTATCGATTTCTCGCACCTTCTTCTCTGATTAAAGCTTCTTATCTCGACTCTGTATGGTTCAGCTTCCGGGATAGTTTGAAAAACAACGGAGTACCTGTTGACAGCATTCTTCAACAACAACCCGGACTTGTCAATACATTCAAACAAGAATTCATGTATGATTTCCTAAAAAGATGGGGGGTGATGCCATACAACTTACAGGTTCAGCAAGATGAGGAGAGTACGACAAGCCGACTCGTTTTTCCGGCTGCCTTGATCATTCAGGGTGATGATACGCTTTCCGTTGACCTGCTGAGTGGAAAAACAGAATATACCCGCGACCCGTTAACCGGTAGTCTGGTCAATGATGAAGCGCGCAGCATCGGCAATGCGGAAGCACTGCTTGAGTTCAAATTCGCATCAACCATCAGCAAAATAATACAGCCCAAAAAACCGGCTGTTGCTTATCTGGTCGGGAACGGAGAACCCATGGGGCCTGAAACACAAAAACTGGTAGAAACGATCAATAACGAATACAATTTCGGATTGGTTGACATCAATAAAAATAACTACATCCCCACTGAAATTTCAGCCCTGCTGATTGTAAAACCCACAACCCCATTCAGTGATTCCGCAAAAAGAAAAATTGATCAGTATGTGATGCAGGGAGGGAAAGTTCTTTGGTTCATCGATCAGCTGTATGCAGAAAAAGACAGCCTTGCCATCACTGCAAAAACCGTAGCATACGACCGGGG
>JBIIPV010000259.1:0-2805 GCA_044342435.1 Lacibacter sp.
AAATAAAACTGCGATAACAAATCCCGCGAAAATGCCTACTCCACCTAGTGTAGGTATGGGTGTATGGTGATGTTTGCGATCATCCGGCAGGTCATACAAATGCTTGATTTCTGCCAGTCTGATTAAGACAGGTATTGATAAAAAAGTAATCAGGAAGGCGATCAGGCTCGCCAGGAGAATTGAATCCATGTGTAGTGGAACAAATATATATTAAAAAATGACGGAAAGAATATTCCACACATGAACTAAACATGACCAATATCATCTGAATACAAATCAGGAAATTGCCGGTGTTAAAAATCACCTTAGATTTGCCGGAATTTAAATATGTATGACTGATTTAAAAGAACTCGCAAGACAAATCAGAAGAGATATTGTCAGAATGGTACATGGTTGTCAAAGCGGGCATCCCGGAGGATCATTGGGGTGTACCGAATACTTTACCGCACTTTATTTCTCTGTGATGAAACATAATCCGGAGTTTAAAATGGATGGGAAAGATGAAGATATTTTCATCCTGTCGAATGGACATATCAGTCCTGTATTTTATTCCACCCTTGCCAGAAGCGGATACTTTGATATCAAAGAGCTGGCCAGTTTCCGGAGAATCAATTCAAGATTACAGGGACACCCTGCAACACACGAACATCTTCCCGGTATAAGAATTGCTGCCGGATCACTTGGGCAAGGCTTGAGTGTAGCCTGCGGTGCTGCATTGACAAAAAAACTAAACAAAGAAAATAATTTTGTTTTTTCACTGCATGGTGATGGTGAATTACAGGAAGGGCAAATATGGGAAGCAGTACTCTTCGCTGCACATCATAAAATAGATAATTTGATTGCCACTGTAGACTGGAATGGCCAGCAAATTGACGGGCCTACTGAAAAGGTCATTCAATTGGGTGATCTAAAACAAAAATTCGAAGCTTTTGGATGGGAGACACAGGTCATTGAGCAAGGCAACGACCTTGATGCTGTAATCAATGCACTTAAAACAGCAAAGGCTCTTTGTGGAAAAGGGAAACCTGTTGTTAATTTGATGAAAACTGATATGGGTAAAGGGGTGAGTTTTATGGAAGGAAGTCACGAGTGGCATGGCATCGCACCCAATGATGCACAACTTGCTTTAGCACTTCAGGAACTTAGTCCCACCACATACGGCGACTACTGATTATTTTATTGCTGACCTATTGTGATTTTAATTCTGTCTTTTTGCGGGATGCTTTATAAGATGGCACCCATGCTGCGAAAAGTGCAATGCATGTCAGTGTTGTAAAGACCAGTACTATATCCGTTATTGCTACTTTCACCGGATAATAATCAATTACAAAGGATCCCTGAAGGGGTATGAGTTTATAATTAATTTGTAAAAAACAAAATAAGAGGGCAATCAGTGTTCCGAACATCCCACCCGTAAAGGCAAGCAACAAACCTTCCGTTAAAAAAAGCCGAAGAATTTGGCTATCAGTTGCGCCCATCGCTTTCAGAATCTGGATGTCCTGCTGTTTCTCAAGAACAAGCATGGTGAGTGCACCGACCATTGTGAAAGAAGCAAGAAGAAGTATCAAACTCAGAATCGCGTAAATAATCCATTTTTCAAGTTGCATAACAGCAAAAAGACTTCTGTTTTGTTTGTAGCGGTCTTCAACAATATAATCGGCGCCCAAAACTGCTTGAAGGTCTCTGGTCAATTCATTTTCTGATATACTCGAAGAAATACGCAACTCAGCCGAGCTATACATATTTTCAGAAATGCCGAGCATTTGTCTAACAATTTCAATATTTGTGAGAACGTAGCGGTTGTCAAATTCCTGCTGTATGGCAAAAGCACCACTGGGGTACATGTTTACCACACTTACCGACTCCAATGGATTGATTTCAGAAACACCTTTTTTGGGTAAATACACCGTGAGGGGCTCCAGTGATCGATCGCTTTGTAATGAAAGTTGATACTCAACCCCTACTCCCAAAACGGCCATGGGCTGTTCAGCAGTTCCGATTTGAAATACCCCTGTTCTTACAGATTGAGGAACACCTGAAACCTTCGGGAACACGGTATCAACTCCCTTGATGATTGCATTCGTTCGCGCACCGCCGTACATCAGATGTGCATTGGATTCGAGGACGTAACTGACAGACTGCACTCCCCTGACGCCGGTTATTTTATTTTTGAGTATGGAATCTGCAAACATCAAAGTTTTATTCTTTGGTGTAATGCGTACATCCGGATAGAAGGAGGAATAAAGATCTTTCACCAGGCCTTCGAACCCATTAAAAATACTAAGAATGATTACCAGTGCAGCTGTACCAACAGCAACCCCTCCAATTGCAACACGGGCAATTAAAGTAACCGCCTGAATATTCTTCTTTGATCTAAAATAGCGCCAGGCAAAACGAAACAGCACGGCATTTAAAAATTACTGATTGGGAGATTGGGTTTCTTTTCCTTCGTCTAGTTTTTTAAACAGTTCTTCTATACGAAATACATGATCGAGCGTATCATCAGGATAATATCTCAATTCAGGCATGCGGCGTAACTGATGCTTTACTTTGGAAGTAAGCTCTTTTTTGATCTCAAAAGATGACTCTTCAATTTTTTTCATCACAGATGCAGGATCTGTAGCCTGGAAAATGCTGATATAAACCCTTGCTTCAAGCAAATCGGGAGTCACTTTTACACCTGAGATAGAAACCAGCGCGCCTTCTATCATGCTTAGACCTCGTTTCCGGAAAATGGCGGTAAGCTCTTCATGTAATACCCCTGCAACCTGCTTCTGTCGTTTGCCTTCTACCATAAATTAAATA
>JBIIPV010000260.1:0-2804 GCA_044342435.1 Lacibacter sp.
ACTGTAATGAGTGTTCTCTCCGACGCAAATTGATAATGGATAAAATCCGTTACCGGCCTTAAAATAAAAAAAAGAGCAATCGATGTAATGAAATTGAAAAGTATATTGCCTGTTGCTACACGTTTTTTGGAGGCCGAGCCTTTGTAGGAAGCAATTGCAAGTTTGAATGTTGTTCCTATCTCGGCACCCAGCACCAGCGAAGCTGCCATATACATATCAATGGCATTGATATAAAGGGCACTCAAAGTAATAGCCATGGTAACCGAGCTTGCCTGTACAATTCCTGTTATCATCATTCCGGCAATAAAAAAAACAATCAGTGGATATCCTCTCAGTAATCTAAAATCTATTTGCTGTACCAGTGTCTGCATAGACTCCTGCATGAATCCGAGGCCTAAAAACAACAAGGAGAATCCGGCTATTGAGCGCGACCACAATCGAAGGTTGGAATCATTGGCAGTATAGAACATCAGCATTCCGGAAATACCAAATACAGGAAGCGCATAGGATTCAAGGTCAAGACTGAATCCAAGCAAGGCAATCATCCAGCTTGTAAAAGTGCTTCCAAGGTTTGAGCCCAGCATTACTGCCAACGCCTGCCTCATCTTCATTGTACCGGAACCAACCAGCGACAATACAAACATATTTACCACAGAGCTACTCTGGAGAACTGCCGTTACAATGGCTCCTCCTCCGATTGCTTTCAAGGGATTTGCTGTTGACCTCTTCAAAAAAAGTTTGAACCTTCTCCCTGCCAGCTGCCTGATTGATTGTTCCATCATACCTGCCCCCATCAAAAACAAAGCAATACCGCCAAGTAAAAGCCATCCTTTCTGCATAATAAAATATGAATTTCTCTAAAATACAACCCGGATGATCAATTTCAACGTGATTGATATGATAAAAAATATTTATTTGATCATCGGCGTTCTTTCAATCTTCAATTTAAAGAGAAAGAAATCTGCTTTTGCACTTAATTTTGAAAAAAACAATTTTGAAGCAGGTCATCTCACTTGTCAAAAAAGATATTCTTCTGGAATGGCGCCTTCAGCACACCTTCTTTGGTATTTTACTGTACACAGCAGGCACCATTTTCATATTATATTTAGCTATTAACGACCCACAAGGGCCAATCTGGAATGGGTTATTCTGGATCACACTCCTGTTTATGTGTGTGCAAACAGTTGCAAAAAGTTTTTTGCAGGAAAACAGAAACAGACTCATGTATTATCAAACCATAGTGTCGCCTATTCAATTTTTGTTTGCCAAATTAATTTACAATACCATGCTCATGATTGTCATGAGTCTGTTAACGCTGATACTCTTTTCTTTTTTTATGGGAGCCTCCTATACCCACTTTCTGCAATTTTTCTGGATAACCCTTGCCGGCGGAATCAGTCTGACACTTTTATTTACTCTCCTTTCTGCAATCACGGCAAGAGCCAACCAACATGCTGCGATGATGGCTGTGCTCGGATTCCCTCTTATGGTGCCTCAACTACTATTATTATTAAAAATGTCTAAAACTGCATTTGGTGAAGTGTTTCAGCAAAATGTTTTTTGGGAAATGAATCTGTTGTTGTTTGCACTTGATGGCTTAATCGTCATCTTAAGTTTTATCCTGTTCCCCTTTTTATGGAAAGAATAAGATAAGATCTTAACTTTGCAGCGTAAAAAATTGCCTGGCCTTTTATCTATTGTCAGCCCATTTAGATTAGAAACATGAAGCAGTACTGGTGGAAAATTTTAACGGTTGCACTTCTCTTTTATACATTCACGGCAGGGCTGCTTATTAAAGTACCCCGTATTGGTAATCTGGAAGAAACGATACGCAATTTTTTCTTCCATGTGCCCATGTGGTTCGGTCAAATGATTTTATTTCTTCTCTCTCTGATTTACTCAATCCGTTATCTCCGAAAAGGAAACCTGTCTGATGATGTATATGCGAATGGCTTTGCACGTACCGGCATCTTATACGGCGTCTTGGGTTTAATCACCGGGGCAATATGGGCTAATTTCACTTGGGGGGCTCCCTGGAACAATGATCCAAAGCAAGTGGCAGCAGCAATCGCCCTTTTAATCTATTGTGCTTACTTCGTTTTGCGCGGATCAATGAACGACATGGATCAGAAAGCAAGAATCAGCAGTGTGTATAATGTTTTTGCATTTTTTATCTATATCCCTTTGATTATGATATTACCCAGAATGGTAGAATCATTACACCCCGGTGGACAGGGTGCAGATGGGAATCCCGCATTAAGCGGACAAGACCTGGATCCGAGCATGCGTATTGTCTTTTGGCCGGCAGTTGCGGGTTGGACCTTGCTCGGGGTGTGGATCACGCAAATTTTCGTACGAATTAATTACATACAGGAAAAAAAATGGCTCCATGCGTAAAATATTTTTAATTATATCAACACTTTTTTTCTTTTCAATAAGCCAGGCGCAGACTGTTGTAAGTGAGGCGCAAACAGAAAAAGTGTCCGTCATGGAACAACATGGAAAAATTTATGTTGTGCTCGCTGTTTGCCTGGTCGTCTTAATGGGTGTTTTCATTTTTTTATGGTCCCTTGAAAGAAGAATATCCCGTATGGAAAAACAAAAAGAATAAGTCTTTTACTCTATCTTCATAAAAACAAACGATTGTTATGTCATCTAATCACTACAGCTTTTTTGAAAGTGTTCAAAAAAGTTTCGACAAAGCCGCCTCTTTTACCAAATGGGACAAGGGTATTCTGGAACAGATCAAAGCCTGTAACAGTGTGTATCAAATGAAATTTCCGGTTAAATTGGATACCGGAAAA
>JBIIPV010000261.1:0-2792 GCA_044342435.1 Lacibacter sp.
TGATGAGATTGTCGATTTTGCTGGTGTCGAAAGATATATTGATACACCGGTTAAAAGATATTGTAGCGGCATGTACGTTCGTTTGGCATTTGCAGTAGCTGCACATCTGGAGCCTGAGATTTTAATTGTAGATGAGGTGTTAGCAGTAGGCGATGCCGAATTTCAGAAAAAGTGTCTAGGTAAAATGAAAGATGTGAGTGTGAAGGAGGGAAGAACGGTTTTGTTTGTGAGTCATAATATGGCGGCTGTGAAATCGCTCTGTACAAAGTCTTTATATATCGAAAACGGAAATATTATTTTCCATGGGGCTACAGAAGAAGGAGTTTCTAATTATTTAACTACAGCACGGAATCATAACAATGAGACCCTTGGCAACAGAAGAGACCGAGAGGGGAATGGAAAATTTAAATTTACAGATATTGTCATAAAAAATACAAATGGAGACCAAACCAATACTCTTTTTTGTAATGAAAATATTTCAATACAGTTATGTTTTCTATCAGAGGTAGAAGATATTAAAAAAATTATCTTGACCATTGGATTTAAAGATAGGAATGGGGAATTGATTGCCTTTTTTACTTCAGACGAAATGGGTTTTACATTGGAAAATGGGAAAGATTCTTTAATACTGAATATACCCAAACTTGCTTTGAGGCCGGATTCATATAGCGTATGGTTATTTGCTTCATATCAAACAACATCTCCTTCTGATTTTTGTGATGTGATTGATGATGCAGCTATGATAAATATTTTGACAGTTGATCATTGGCAATCGGGTAAGTTAATTCGAAAGCGGAATACTGCCTTCTTAGAGGGTGATTTTTATCAATAATTATGATTCGTGAAATTCTAATACATCAAGGGCATAAATTGAAGCATTATTTATATGCTCAACAGCCTTTTACAGGAAGAGGTAAGCTTTTAACATTGGCTGATAAAATGATTGGTTCTCCAAAAAAACAGATTATTTTAAAAACATTACATGGGTTTAAGATATGTATTGATCCCGTTATTGATAATGGCGTTGAGAAATCTATTTTTTACACCGGAACCTACGAGGCTGGAACACTGCATATATTCAGCAAAATTTTACAACCTGGAGATGTCTTCTTTGATGTTGGAGCGAATATTGGATTAATGACATTATTTGCATCCAAGGCAGTTGGTGTATCTGGCGAAGTTCACTCTTTTGAGCCAGAGCCTGATACATTTAGGATACTTCATAAAAATATTGAAATTAATAATGCTGATAACATTAAGCCCAACAATTTTGCTTTGGGTTCTGAGCAAAAAGAAGGTCTAATTTATCCCAATATGGAAATAAATAGAGGGGCATCTTCAATTGTAAAGCAAGATGGCTCAGTTGGCAAAAAAATCCAGATTAATACCCTCGATCAATATCTAAAAAATATAAGCCCATTAAATATAAGGCTAATTAAAATAGATATCGAAGGATATGAATTGGAAATGCTTAAGGGCGCAAAGAATTTATTACAAACCAATAATGCTCCGATTCTTTGTATTGAGTATAGTAAGCATGTTGAACATGTTACAGATGTTGGTGATATTTATGATTTTATAACTTTTATTAATCAGTACCGTATTTTTAAATTTGTTTTGTGGAAAGAGAAAGTCTGCCAGCTTACGGAAGTGTTTTCTAAAGAAGAGATGCCCTTGCATGATAATGTGTTTTGTTTTTTACCACATCATTTAGATAAGCTACAAAATACAGGAGTATTTAGTGGTCTGTATTCTGATTAATAAGCTTTGAAATGCGTATTGCTTTCTTTGTTTCAAGTTTCCCTGCATTATCTGAGACATTTATAATTAATCAAATAAATGATCTGATTAGCAGAGGGCACGAAATAGAAATCTTCTCTACACATTTCGAGAAAAGTGGTATGATTCATGATGGAGTTAGAGATTATAATTTAATTGATAAAACAGTATACCTTAATTCCCTTCCAAAAGGCAGATTCAAAAAAATATGGAACTTAATTTTATGGATTCTAAATCATTTTTCTTTAAGTACTTTAAAATTGATCTTTCGCTTTCTGATTAACACAAAAAAAAGCGGTATTTCTGTTTATCAGCTGATTTCTTTTAACAATAAAAAAAAATATGATGTAGTACATGCTCATTTTGGCCAAAATGGAGTATTTGTATCGAACCTTATTCAGAATGGAATCTTCAGGGAAGCTCTTTTTATAACTACGTTTCATGGCTATGACTTAGAGATTAATGCTCGAGATTCATATGATTACAGCCAATTATTTAAGATTTGTAATCTATTTACAGTCAATTCAAACTTTACAAAAAATAAACTTATTACACTTGGATGTTCTGTAGAAAAAATTACAGTCTTGCCAGTTGGTGTTGATACTGAAAATTTCCGACCTCAACATGGTCAAAATTTAAAAAATGATTTGTTTACTATTTTGTTTGTTGGGCGATTGGTTCCTTTTAAAGCTCCCGACATATTTATTCAGATCTGCAATCAATTGAAAAGGAATAATAATATATCTTTTTTTGCTATGATTTATGGAAGTGGTGAAATGAAAGATTACCTAGAGCAGATGATAAGTGAATTCAGTTTAGTAAATCAAGTTAAATTAATGGGATCAATAAGTCAACAGGATTTAAGAGCGGTAATGAGCAAAAGCGATATATTTCTTTACCCCGGAATTACTTATAATGGACGTGCTGAAAATCAAGGTTTAGTCATCCAGGAAGCGCAAGTTATGGAGCTGCCTGTCATTGTATCAGATGCTGGAGTTTGTGCTCTTCCGATC
>JBIIPV010000262.1:0-2772 GCA_044342435.1 Lacibacter sp.
TCTGAAATTGAACGAACGACTTCGATTATCCTGAAGAATTTTTTGCTGCTGCACAAAACTAAAATCCGGATTACCATTAGGAAGAAAAAAACCTGTTGAATTCGTTCTTACCTGATCAGATTCCGACTGATTCCATCCAAAATCTATATTGAGTGAAAAATTCCTGCCTGCTTTTTTAAATCGATGATTAAATAATAGGGATGAACGAAAACTTGGCCTGCTACTGACAATACTGTCGTTGTTTTTCCCTTTTTGTAAAGGCAGATCTTTGAATTGAAAAATATCAAAGTCATTGTCCAACAAATTTCTTGTTCCCTGTACTGAAAGATTGGGTGATATTTTCAGATAATTGAAAGAATCAATCCAGATTTCCGCATTCATGAAAAGCCGGTGTGTGCCCTGGCGATTGATGGTTTGCTGATTCGTTGCATTTATGAAAACAGGATTTGTCAGCAGGTTTTGCTGAGAAGAAAACTGATCTGTGATCGTTTTTCTTTCAGTATAAACATAACTGCCGTAAACTGCATTTCTCTTTCCGAAATCAACACGAAGATTGGCTCCTCCTGAATACAAAGTTGTAATACCATCCTGCGACTGGCCGTTATTGGAGTTAACCAGGTTGCCTAAAGCGGCCCCCATCCCCCTAAACCCTCCGCCGCCGCCTTCAAACGACATTGACTGTCCGCCTCCTCTCCCACCAAAACCATTCATCTCTCCTGTGTTGAAGGGAGATTGATTCACATTGTTGGCATTCCCGATGATTGAAATTTGTTTGTTGTTGTTGAAATAATTTGCATTGACGCCTGCCTGATATCTTTCATCGCTTCCAATACCAGTCTGCCCTTTTCCAAACCATCCCTTGTTCTTATCTCTCCTTAATTGAAGATTGATAATTTTTTCAGACTCACCGTCACGAATACCCGAAATCGCTGACTGGTCGCCGTAATCATCAATCACCTGCACTTTATCGATCAGTTCAGCGGGTAATTCTCTGCTGGCTGTTCTGGGATCTCCTGAAAAAAAATCTTTTCCATTTACTTTGATTCTTGTCACCTCTTTGCCTTGCGCTGTGATATTGCCATTGCGATCTACCTGAATGCCGGGTAGTTTTTTGAGAAGATCTTCTGTACTCGCATTGGGCTTGACCTTAAAAGCATCTGCCCTGTATTCTATGGTATCTTCCTTGATGGTGATTGGCGGAGCCTCAATGACAACTTCTTCCAACATCACGTAAGATCCCGACAAAATAATTTCACCCAGATCTATCTCCGTTACGCCCGGTGAAGGACGAAAATATTCTTTGGAAAACTCGCGATAACCCGTGTAGTTAATAACCAGTTTGTACGCTGCCGAAGGAATCACTTGAAAAACAAACACCCCTTTAGAATCCGTTGTTGCCGTAAGGGTATCAGGATTGGTTTTTTTTTCAATAAGACGCACTTTGGCTCCGGATAGACCTTTCTCGCCTGTTGAATCAGTCACTTTTCCGGATATCCCGTTTTGCTGGGCATAAGTAAAAGCCTGGAAAACAAATATCAGAGAGAAGAGAAAGGACCATTTTAACCTGTTCACAGTGAGATAATACAACATCAAAGAAAAATTTTATAAGTTGCGGCAGCTCTATCAAAGTCTTTTCATAGACCAGCCTCGGACCACCGGGTTTAAACCGATACCCAAAGAAAGGTATTTTAGCCTGAAAACAGCAGCAAAACTGATTAAACAGAAAGCTTTCGCGGCGTTTATCTCTGTTTCCAATTCATTACCTTTGTCGGCTCCGTTTAAGGCAGGCTGAAACAGCTGTTGACCGGAGAAAAACAATCTTGAATTATGTTAGGACTTATATCAAAAATTTTTGGCGGCAGTAAAAGTGAAAAAGACGTACAAAAGATCAAGCCGCAGGTTGACATCATCAACCGCTTCTTTCAGGAGTATGCCAATTTAACCATTGACCAGCTCAGGAACAAAACCATTGAATTCCGTCAGCGCATCAAGGAACATCTTAGCGATATAGACCGTGTGATTGTTGAAGAAATCAATCATGCAGATCAATTACCGGAAGACAGTATTCAGGAGAAGGATGAGATTTTCCAAAAGGTGGATAAGCTGCGTAAAGAAAGAGATCAGAAAATAGAAGAAATACTTGCTGAAATCCATCCGGAGGCTTTTGCCCTCATCAAGGAAATCGCGAGAAGATTTACCCAAGCTGAAGAAGTGCAAGCTACGGCCACAGATCTGGATCGTGAACTTGCACCTCGTCGGCCACACATGCGCATTGAAGGTGATCAGGTCTTTTACAAAAAAACATGGATGGCAGCAGGTGGCCAGGTAAGCTGGAATATGGTTCATTATGATGTGCAGCTCATTGGAGGTACGGTGTTGCATCAAGGTAAAATTGCGGAGATGGCAACGGGTGAAGGGAAGACACTGGTTTCAACCTTGCCTGCATACCTGAATGCCCTTCCCGGAGAAGGGGTTCACCTTGTGACTGTCAACGATTATCTCGCACGACGCGACAGTGAATGGAATGGACCAATCTTTGAGTTTCTGGGAATAACTGTTGATTGCATCGACAAACACCAGCCTAACAGCGAAGAAAGAAGAAAAGCATATCTGGCAGACATCATATATGGCACCAATAATGAATTCGGATTTGATTATCTGCGCGACAACATGGTCATCAACGCTTCCGAAAAAGTACAGCGAAAACTGCATTATGCCATTGTTGATGAGGTGGATAGTATCCTTATTGATGAAGCAAGAACGCCACTGATT
>JBIIPV010000263.1:0-2771 GCA_044342435.1 Lacibacter sp.
AAATGCATTTTCATTTGCAACCACCGAAGGCATCATCATTTCAGCAATGGAATGTGTTTTTCTTTACGGAATTATTTTCGGACTTTTTTGGTGGTGGCAGAAAAAACAAGTTAGCGGTTTGATGGTTGCAATGATTTTAATTTTATTATTTAGCATCTCAAACATCGTTCATCGCATCAGCCAAAATAATCAATCAACCCTGCGGGTCTATCAGGTGAAAAACAAAACAGCAATAGAATTGGCATCAGGAAATAAAATGTATTTATGGGGAAATGAAGATGAGCTGAATGGACTTTTAAAAAAAGACAGCGCGCTGTATCTCGCACATCAGTTTCATCAATTGAATAATCATACAATTGAATTGATCGGAGAGAGAGCCGGTAACATCAAATTAAAAAACAAAATAATTGGATTTTTCAACCGGGAAATCATGCCTGAGCAGTTGAACAGTTGTGATGTGGTTATCATCACCCAAAACCCTCAAGTATCGTTACAAACCCTTGTACAGCGTACCGGATGTAAACAGGTTGTGGCAGACAATACAAACAGCTATAAAAATATTGCCTTGTGGAAAGAAGAAGCGAAGAAAATATCTGTTTCTTTTTTTTCAACAAAAGAAAGAGGGGCTTTTGAGTTGTGTTGGTAGTGTGTGGGCTTTACCTTTGCGGCGGTTTAAAAGAAGAATGATTTCATCACAATAAGCTTACTATCTCCAATGAAAAAGATTCAATCTGCGCTGATTTCTGTTTTTTACAAAGATGGACTGGAACCACTTGTTCGTTTGCTGCATGAGCACAATGTGCGCATTTATTCCACCGGTGGCACCCAGCAGTTTATTGAAGCGTTGAATATTCCGGTTGTTCCGGTTGAATCGCTCACTACTTATCCTTCGATTCTTGGCGGTCGTGTGAAAACCCTGCATCCTGCAGTATTCGGCGGCATTCTGGGAAAACGTGCTGATGAACAACATCTGAACGAAATGAAGCAGTACAATATTCCTGAAATGGATCTGGTGATTGTGGACCTGTATCCGTTTGAAGAAACAGTGGCAAATACCAAAGAGGAATCAGCAATTATAGAAAAAATAGATATCGGTGGTCCATCTATGATACGTGCTGCTGCTAAGAATCATGCGGATGTACTGGTAATTGCAGCGAAAAAAGATTATGCAGAAGCGGAACAGCTAATACGTGAGCAGAATGGCGCGACATCACTTGAGCAACGCAGAAAATTTGCCATTAAAGCATTTGATGTTTGTACTTCCTATGATACGGCTATTTCAAATTATTTTCATCAAACGGCTATTGCAAGTGCATTTGGGAAAGAGGAAAAGGTTTTGCGTTACGGAGAAAATCCACATCAGCTGGCAAGCTATTTTGGCAACATCGATGATTTATTTATTCAGAAAGCAGGAAAAGAATTATCATATAATAATCTGGTAGATGTAGATGCTGCAATGCAACTTGGTGCTGAATTTGGAATCAGTTCGGGTGAGCATGTGTTTTTCTCGATCATCAAACACACCAATGTATGTGGAGCTGCAATCAGAACAACAACTGAAGAAGCATGGAAAGCAGCGTTGGCCGGAGACCCTGAAAGCGCATTTGGCGGAATTTTATTCTGTAACGGAACAATCGATCTTGCTACCGCAGAACAGATCCAGGAAATTTTCTTCGAAGTGCTGATTGCTCCTTCATTTGAATCAGCTGCATTCGAATTGTTACAGAAGAAAAAGAACCGCATCTTACTGGAGTTAAAACAATTCCCCTCAACTAGTACACAATCTCGCTCACTTTTAAATGGTGTACTGATACAATCGAATGATTCAGTGCTGATACAAGAATGGAATGAACAAGGAGGAAGAGAATCTACAGATGCTGAAAAGAAGGATCTTCAGTTTGCAAACATTCTTTGTAAACATTTGAAGTCAAATGCCATTGCATTGGTGAAAGGCCAACAACTGATTGGCAAAGGCTGCGGACAAACAAGCAGGATTGATGCACTTCGTCAATCTGTTGAAAAAGCACGACATTTCTCCTTTGATCTTCAAGGTGCCGTATTGGCAAGTGATGCCTTTTTCCCTTTTGATGATTGTGTGAAGATGGGGCATGCTGCCGGTATAAATGCGTATATTCAACCGGGAGGATCCATTCGGGATAAAGACTCGATTGATTATTGTAAACAAAATGGACTTGCCCTTGTTATTACAGGGTCAAGACATTTTAAGCATTAGCCCTTCCTCTAATAATGAAATTACCTTCTGTCAATTTTCATACAGGTTTTAAGCAGAAGGATGTTTATTCGAAAGCAATCATCGCACTTGTTGTGGTTTGTATTGTATGGGGTACCACCTGGCCTGCTTCCAAAGAAGGCGTTTCGCACATGCCGGCACTGGAAATGGCAGGTATTCGTCAGTTGATTGGCGGAAGTCTTTTTTTACTTTTCTTTTTTATCAAAGGCAGTTCGTTGCCAAAATGGCGGGAACTCGGTCCGCTTTTTATACTGGCGATGCTCAATTTTGTATTGAGCAATGGACTGAGCACCTGGGGTTTAAAATATATTTCTGCAGGACTCGCTTCCATCATCAGTGCTATTTTCCCTTTGTGGCTGGTCTTGATTGGCCTCATCACAAATTCTCAACGAATGCCTTGGAAGGCGGTGATTGGACTATTGACCGGTTTTGCGGGGGTATGTATTATTTTTTACGAGCACCTGGTTGATTTTTTAAATCCGAATTTTCGGTTTGGTATTTTTCTTTCGCTGGTAGCCAC
>JBIIPV010000264.1:0-2769 GCA_044342435.1 Lacibacter sp.
ACATGTTGACAATGAACTGCCTTATCACGTCATGGGTGGTATGCAGGACAATGGAAGTTGGAGAGGCCCTGCTTATGATTGGGTAGATGGAGGTATTCGCAATTATTATTGGGATAATTTATGGGGCGGAGATGGATTTGATGTGTTGCCTGATCCTGAAAACAGTAGCTGGGTCTATGCAATGAGCCAGGGTGGATATTTAGGAAGATATCATATCACTACAGGCCAGCAGGAGTTTATACGTCCGCCTGCTCCTGATGAAAAAACAAAACTGAGATTTAACTGGAACAGTGGCATCGCACAGGATCCATTCGATCCAAAGACTATTTATTACGGAAGTCAGTTTGTACATAAGAGCAAAGACAAAGGCACAACATGGGAAATCATTTCGCCGGATCTGACAACTAACAATCCGGCACAGCAGCCTGATGAAACAGGTGGACTTACATTAGACATTACCGGCGCTGAAAATCACAATACGATTTTGGCTATTGCACCATCTACTTTAAACCGCAATGTGATTTGGGTGGGAACAGATGATGGCAATGTGCAACTTACCCGCGATGGAGGCAAGAGTTGGACGAATTTCAGAGGCAAAATAAAAGGAATGAATATGGGTGCATGGATCACACAGGTACATGCAAGCAGATACAATGAAGGAGAAGCCTTTGTAGTAAGTAACGATTATCGCAGGGGAGATTTTGCTATCACCATTTTCCGAACAAAAGATTTCGGAAAGACATGGGAAAATATGCTGGAAAAAAAATACATACGAGGTTATGCCTTAAGTATGATACAGGATCCGGTAGAACCTAACCTTATTTTTGTAGGTACTGAACATGGTCTGTGGATCAGTTATGACAATGGTAAAAAGTTTGAACAATTTACCAATGGATTTCCTTCTGTTTCCACCTATGATATGGCCATTCAGGAAAGGGAAGCGGATCTGGTTATTGCCACTTTTGGCCGTGCACTTTGGGTGATGGATGATATTCGCCCACTTCGTGCTATTGCAAAAGCAGGAGGAACTGTGCCATCAAAATCCATACGGTTGTTTGAGCCTCCGGTTTCATATCAGGCAGAATACCGTACGGCTACCGGATATGAATGGAGCACATGGGGTTTGTATGAAGGCCAGAACAGAAAGAGAGGAGCCATGATTTCATTTATGTTTCAGCAAACAGAAGAGATGAAACAGGGAGATACGGTTCTTATAGAGGTTTATAATAGTAACAATGAACGGGTACGTTCTATTCAGTACAATGCCGATGAAGGCCTTAATCGTTATTTCTGGAATTTCGATACAAAAGGAAGTCGTCAACCAGGCAGGCCTAAATCTGAACCCGGTGCACCGGAACTGGGCGGAGGATATCCTGTAGCACCCGGTAATTACAAAGTGATAGTCAAACAGGGAAAAGTGGCAGATTCTGTTCAGTTGACTGTGAAAGCCGATCCTCGGATTCCTTTTAATCTGGCAGTGTATGAAGCAAAAAGAAAATTATCAGATCGCCTTCAGAATCATGTAGATCTTTTGACTGCAGCGATGGATAGATTGGCAGATGCAGAAGAAACGATCGCTAAACTTGAAAATTCAATCAAAGGCAATAAAGAAAAAGAGGCAGATAGTTTGAGGAAATCCTGCTCAGAAATTAAAAAGAAAATAAAGGAGTTAAAAGAACCAATTTCCGGCAGAAGTTCTGATAAGCAGGGGATTACCCGTTTTTCAGACCGAACAACTACCAGTGTTATCTGGCAGGCACGTACAGAAATTACGGGTAAAATTTCTATGCCTACGGCCCTGTCTCAACGGATGGTGGAAGAAGCTGAAAAGGCAATCAAAGAGAGCATCAGTACAATCGATGCATTTTTTAATGATTCCTGGAAAAAATTCAGAAAACAGGCGGAAGAAACCCCTTTGAAATTATTTAAGGAATAAAATAGTTGCTTTGGGTTTTCCAATGATTTTAAAATCATTTTGATTCATAAAAACGAATATTCAAAACATTGTTGCTAACTGTTTAATTAAAATCCGGAACAACTTTTTTTCGTTCCTTTGAAGCATGCAGCAGCACATAGAACAGATCTCAAAATTATACCATACTGCTTTCGGTGAATTCCCGAAGGAAGTATATAAGCTTCCGCAAAGCGGAAGTGACAGGATTTATTATCGCGTTATAGGGGTGAAAAGTTGCATTGCAACCTTTAATCAGCATATCCGGGAAAATCAAACATTTTTACGCTTTACACGTCATTTCAAAGAAAGCAATGTGCCCGTACCTGAAATATTTGTTGTAAGCGAAGATGAACGAATCTATTTGCAGGAGGATTTGGGAGATGTATCTCTCCTAAATGAATTGGAAAAACAAGGGCACAACGATGATGTGTATCGTTTATTTCAATCTGCACTCCGCCATTTGGCAAATATGCAAATCAAAGGGCATCATCAATTTAATTATGAGTGGTGCATCACTTCTCAGGAATTTGGGAAACAAGCAATTCTTGCGGATTTGCTTTACTTCAAATATTATTTTCTGGATACATTGAAGATTCCGTATGATAAAGAAAAGCTGATTGATGATTTTGAAGTGTTGAGTATTTACCTCGCACGTGTTGACTATCAATTTTTCATGTTCAGGGATTTTCAGAGTCGCAATGTGATGGTGCGGGATGGGGAAGTGTTTTTTATCGACTATCAAGGAGGCATGAAAGGGGCTGTTCAGTATGATGTAGCTTCGCTTTTGTGGCAGGCAAAGGCAGAGTTGCCGGATG
>JBIIPV010000266.1:0-2764 GCA_044342435.1 Lacibacter sp.
CAAAAAATGCGGAGCTGGCCAAAAAAAGATATGATGAATTGAGAGACAATGTAGTCCCATTCTTCACCAAAGAAAAAAAATACAGGTTATACGATGTAGATAAAAAAGATTTTATATCAGACGAAATTTATGATCATTTAATTATCACAGATGAAAGTAAATTTATTGTAAGTAAATTCAGAAAATATGGGCTGGTTAATAAAATTGGAGAAATCATCCTGCCAATCACTTATAACTGCATTTCTCCTAATAATAAATTTTTAAATGTAAAGCTTGGAGATAAAATTGCTTGCTATAATTTAGAAGGAGATAAAATTATTGATTTTAAATATGACGATTATAATATTGATAATGGGTTTATTAAAGGAGTAATAAAAAAATCAGATACTTCCAGGTTATCACAATATGACTTTTATGATATGAATGGGAAAATGCTTTTTAGCGGTATATATGAAAGTATCTATTCAATAAACGACACGCTTTTTATTGCATCGAAAGCAAACCAAACATTCCTGACCAACAGAAGTCAAAAATTGATTTCGTCGAAATATTCAACTATTTGGCGTCAAGATAAAGATTTCTTTATTGTTTCTTCTGTAAACAAGTATGGACTCATGGATATTTATGGGAAAATCATCGTTCCCGTATCCTATAGCAACATAAGCAGCTGCGACAGTTCATCTTTTTTTATCTTACGTAATGCCAATAACCAGGAGGCTTTGATCGATAAAAAAGGTAATTTTCTGATTAATTTCCAGCCTAAAGTAATTGTTGATCTAAACGAAGGGATGTTTAAACTCGTAGAAGAGGAAAAACGCTACAGCGAAGATGAAGACGCGATACTTTATAATGCTCGTAAAAAAATATTTGCCGTTGAAAGATTTAATTGGATTAATACTTTTAATGGAGGTTACTCCATCGCCGGAAAGAGAGGAAAAGCCGGTTTTATTGATACAGATGCATCCTGGATTATTTCTCCCATATTTAGTAATGAAATGAAGTATGAGGATGAGCTGGGGCATGGAGATTTTGAAGAAGATCTTTTTTACGAAGAGGACGAAAATGAAGAAGAAAATTATGTTGACTGTATAACAAACATCAACGGAAGAAGCAAGCTTGATTTTGAATACTATTATTCTGGGTTAAGTAAGAGCATTTTTTCTGACAACCTTGCGCCTGTGAAAATAGATTCACTATATGGCTATGTTAATAAAAAAGGTGAGATTGCAATACCTATAATATATTCATATGCAGATGTCTTTTACAAAGGCATTGCTAATGTATCATTATATCAAAACGATAAATATGTTCAACAAGTGATTGATGAAAAGGGTAAAATTGTGTTGAACAATGCAAGGATAAATACATATTTCAATAATAACACAAAAGCCCTACTGGTTCGAAATTTAAATGAATTTACAGATGGAGAACAAGAGTATTACATTTATGACTTATCAAATAAAAGAATAAAAAAACTCAATATTGGGTTAGGTCATACATACTTGAATCCATTATCCGATTATTTTATTTCAAATTATAAAGATGAATTTGTAATTGTGTTTCCTGACGGAACAGTGTTGATGGATAAAGACATCGATTTTTCGGAATATGAGTTTAAACATTTAGTATTAAAAGTAAATGAGAAATATTATAATGGTCTATATGACGATGCCATTACTGAATATCTGAAACTATTAAAACAAAGACCTCAAAGCTACCCCGTGAATTATATGCTTTCTCAGTGTTACCTGCAAAAAGAGAATGACTATTACTACAATTACTATTTGAGTAAGGCGATTGATATCAGACCAGATAAAATTGAGCTTAAGAGAACGCGGATGGACTGGAATTACGAAAAGAAAAACTGGAGAGAGGTGATTAATGACGCTGCAAACCTTATAGCCAGCTATACATACATAGACGAAAATATTTATTTTAAAAGAGCTTATGCCAATCAACAATTAGGGTATGATGATGATGCCATGTCGGACTATACCTTTATTATTAGTCGCAAAAAGGACGCATTGGCTTATAATAACAGAGGCGTGATTTATAACAACCGAAAACAATACTCACTGGCTTTAGATGATTACAACAATGCCATCAAAAACTGTCCCTCAAGCGATAAACAGAGTTTAGGTCTTTATTACAATAATAAAGGAAGTGTATTATATAGCTTGGTGCGAAAAACCGAAGCCTGTGCTGCTTGGAGAATGGCTGATTCTCTTGGATACAGTGAAGCCTCCGGCAATATCAGGAATTTTTGCCGATGATTTAGGGGAGATACTTCATTTAAAAAAACTACCTACCTAGGGAAATAGCTTCCTTGTTGTTTTTATTATTGCTCCGATAAACTCAGAAAATTATCGATGTAGTACTTGTTGTTTTTCTGAATCACTTTCACCACCCTGACAATGGTTTCTGAATAATCATTTTCCATAACCCCCCCTTT
The DNA here is from genome assembly GCA_044342435.1 of Lacibacter sp. Lineage (GTDB taxonomy): Bacteria > Bacteroidota > Bacteroidia > Chitinophagales > Chitinophagaceae > Lacibacter. Next base: position 2,453 of record JBIIPV010000266.1, read on the forward strand.
GACCACCAGCCTGAACCAGTCGCCGTCATTCAACTCTCCGAGGTATGTAATATTAGCTAGTTTCTTTGAGCCCCAACCTCCATTGCCAGTTTCGAAAGTATGACCAAAGGAACTATACTTCAGATCATATTTTTTAGCCCACTTTTTTCTCAATGTTTTCTCATCTATAGCCCCTGGGTAACCCCATGCATTATCAATGGCATCATACACATATGAACCACACTGATTGGTCATATAAGAAGGCTTATCTGAGTCCTGCATCAGTACAATTTTATTCAACCATTTTTTCACCTCGGTGAGGTCTTTTTCCCG
>JBIIPV010000265.1:0-2764 GCA_044342435.1 Lacibacter sp.
GAATATTGTGAAGGGTAATAGCCAGGATGAGTAAAGTTGTTTTATGAAGTTTTGATTTGATCCCCTCTGTTTCTTCCAATCCGAAATTGAGATGTAAATGGGGCATCACTTTATCAAGGAAATAAATAAACAATGCTCCTGCTAAAAAACCGACTGCGGCCGGCATCCAGCTGTAACCGGGATACATTTTTTCTGAAATTTCAATGGCAGGGTTCAGCAAACTCCAGAATGAAGCTGCTACCATTACACCTCCTGTGAAGCCAAGCATGGGGTCAAGAACTCCCCGGCTCATGGTTTTGAAAAAGAAAACCAGACTGGCACCGGCTGCTGTTACAAGCCAGGTAAAAACGGTCGCGATGAATGCTGCCCAAACCGGATCTATGTTTTTAAAAAATGCCTCAATTGCTTGCATAAAATTAATTTGTAACAAAAATGGAATCAGATAGCTGTACGCTGACGGTTATTTTGATTTTGCTGCCCTTCAATTTTATCTCTGCCGAACCATCGAAGGAAAACCGTTTTATGACCTGAATTTCAGAACCTATTTTTATTTTTTTATGAGTGAGGAGTTCTAGCAAATCACTGTTGCGGTCACTCACAGCAACAATGCGTGCGGGTTGATTTTCAGATAAAGCACTGAGGGGTATTTGTTTTTGTTCTTTTATGATCCCTTCCTTGTCTGGAATGGGATCACCGTGAGGATCCGTTGTTGGTTCTCCCAAATAACGATCGAGCCTTTCGATCAAAGCAGGATTACTGATGTGTTCCAGTTCTTCCGCGATGGCATGTACTTCGTGCCATGGAAACTGAAGTTTGTCAACAAGAAAAGATTCCCAAAGCCGATGCCGGCGCACAATGCCAAGTGATATTTTTTTCCCTTCAGATGTTAGTTTCACTCCCCGATGCGATTGATAATGAAGCAGCTTTTTTTCAGTAAGCTTTTTCAGCATATCTGTAACCGATGCCGGTCTTGTATTTAATCTCTCAGAAATGGCATTGGTACTGGCATGCAATCCTTCGGATTCGAGCTTCCAGATGGCTTTCAGGTAATTTTCTTCTGCTGTGGTATAAGGCAAGGGGTTTAAATTTAGACAAATCTAAAAAAAAAGTTTAAGAGTCCGAAAGTCCATAAGTCAGTAAGATGGTTAATCGTTTAGCTGTTTAGATGTATAAGTATTGATTTTTTGTAAAATCTCTATAAATGACTCTGCGATCTTTGTTCTCTGCGCTAAAAACAATATCGAGATTTAATAAGTCGGCATGTCCGAAAAATGTATAAAGGTTCAATATCCCGAAACATATAATTCGATATGAAACCACCCGACTGATGCAATTTTTTCAGGTTTCGGCTTTTTGCAATTAAAGATTTATATTGCAGCCCCTTAAGCAAACAAAACTGATTATGAGTTTCAGCAATTACAAAGTCCCATACCAGGCAGATAGCCGGTATAACAAGAAAGTGGTGTATTTTTCGATGGAGTTCGCGATTCATCAGCCCCTCAAAATTTACAGTGGTGGTTTGGGTTTTCTTTCCGGTTCTCATATGCGCAGCGCCTATGAGTTGAAGCAGAACCTAGTCGGTGTCGGAATTCTGTGGAAGTACGGTTATTACGACCAGGCTCGCAACCAGGACCAGACTTTACAGGTTCAATGGAATGAAAAAATTTATAATTTTTTAGAGGATACAGGTATTAAATTTCAAATCAGCATCCACGACCATCCGGTGTGGGTAAAAGCTTTGTATTTAAATCCTGAAACTTTTAATACAGCTCCTCTTTTCTTCCTGACTACTGATCTCCCTGAAAATGATTACATCTCACAAACCATCTCTCACCGTTTGTATGATGCCAATGTGGCTACCAAAGTAGCTCAATTCATTTTGTTAGGAGTTGGTGGTGCGAAACTGATGGATGAACTGGGTTATCACCCGGATGTGTATCATTTAAATGAAGCACATGCTATCTCTGCTGCTTTCTATTTACATAACAAATTCGGCAGTGTAGATGAGGTGAAAAAGAGAATGGTTTTCACTACACATACTCCTGAAGAAGCCGGGAATGAAAAGCATGATATCTACCTCTGTGAAAAGATGAGCTATTTCTGCGGGATGCCACTCGATCAGGTGCGTGAACTAACAGGCATGCATGATGATTTATTTAATCATTCGCTGGCAGCCCTTCGATTCTCTCGTATCTCAAATGGCGTTAGTGCATTACATGGTGAAGTGAGTCGTAAAATGTGGGGACACTATGAAGGCATTGCGCCAATCACTCACATCACCAACGCCCAAAACTGGTTGTATTGGGCTGATAAGGAATTATATAGTTCGATGGAGGATGGGGATGACCAGAAGTTTGATGACCGCAAGCAATATTTAAAAAGAAGATCTTTTGATCTGGTAGCTGATCAAACAGGAAAGTTGTTCGATCCGGAAGTGCTCACCATTGTTTGGGCCAGACGTTTTGCGGGATATAAGCGTGCAGATTTACTTACTCGCGATATGGATCGTTTCAATGCTTTATTATCGAATAAAAAATATCCGGTACAGATTATCTGGGCAGGTAAACCTTATCCGCTCGATTATCCTTCCATTGGAGATTTCAATAACCTGGTGAATCTGAGTAAGAATTACGACAATGTTGCAGTATGCATCGGATACGAACTTGCTGTCAGTCGCCGTTTGAAGCAAGCTGCAGATATCTGGCTCAACAATCCGCGTGTACCCCGTGAAGCAAGTGGTACAAGTGGTATGACTGCTGCTATG
>JBIIPV010000267.1:0-2761 GCA_044342435.1 Lacibacter sp.
TACCGGGGAGCAATGCTGTCAAACATGGCTGCCACCTGTTCCTTTTTGGAAAGTGTTGACTCTTTGTCCGGTACTACCTGATCGTGCGGATAAGTTTGGCTCATCTCAGCAAAGGTAACATCAGAAAGTCAAGAAGAATGGGCAAAGATTATACCTGATTAAAATCACTCAATCCTCCCTGCTGTTCTTATCTTGCAGCAGTGAACATCCTTTCAGCACAATATGTGGTAAGCAGTCCCTCCGTGGAAAAATGCCCGCCGGCCGACCGGGCGGAGTTTGCCTTTATCGGTAGAAGCAATGTGGGAAAATCATCGCTGATCAATATGATTACCGACAGAACAAAACTTGCCAAAACAAGTGCTTCACCCGGGAAAACCCAGCTGATCAATCATTTTCTGATTTCCTCCGTGATGTCGAAAAATGAATCGATGAAATGGTATCTGGTTGACTTGCCTGGATACGGTTATGCCAAGGTTGCACAGCGACAAAGGAAAAGATGGATTAAAATGATTGAAGAATATATCCGTCTCCGAAAAAACCTGATTAATTTATTTGTGTTGATTGATATCCGGCATAGTCCGCAGGCGATCGACATTGAATTTGTAAATCAACTTGGTGAGTGGCAGATTCCTTTTGCCATCGTTTTTACAAAAGCAGATAAAACAACCCAGCGTGAGGCTGCTGCCGTAGTGAGGGCTTTTATGGAAAAGCTGGATGAGCAGTGGGAGGAAATGCCTGTTCATTTTATCACTTCTGCAGTGAAGGCAAGGGGCAGAAAAGAAATGCTGGCTTACACGGAAGGGTTATTGAAAGAAACATCTTCTTTATTCTCAAAATAAAAAAGGGAGCTTTTCAGCTCCCTCAGATTATTTTCATTGTTGCTTAAGCTGTTTCAACCAAACGGAATCCGTTTCCGTGTATGTTCACGATTTCAAGTTTGGAATCCGGTTTCAGATATTTTCTCAGTTTCGCGATATATACATCCATGCTTCTTCCGTTGAAGTAGGTATCACTTCCCCAGATGCGTTTCAGTGCAGATTCTCTTGGCAGGAGGTCGTTTTTGAATTCGCATAGCATTTTCAGCAATTCATTTTCTTTCGGAGAAAGCACATGCTTGGCGTCTTTATTGCTCAGTTCACGCAGTTTTGGATTGAAATGAAAAGAACCGATCTCATACTCTTTGTTCTCGCTTTCAAATTTCGTTTCTTCATTGCGTTTGAGAATCGCTTTGATTTTCATCATCAACACATCGCTGTCGAAAGGCTTGGTGATGTAATCGTCAGCTCCCAATTTGTATCCGGTCAGGATATCATCCTTCATCGTTTTTGCACTGAGGAAAAACAAAGGAATTTCCGGATCTACATCGCGTATTTCTTCTGCCAGTGTAAAGCCGTCTACATGAGGCATCATGACGTCGAGCAGACAGATATCGAATTTTTCGCGCTGAAAAGCGGCAAGCCCCAGACGTCCGTCTCTTTCCAGGACAACGTCAAAATCATTCAGCTCTAAATAATTTTTAAGAACATTTCCGAAATTGCTGTCGTCTTCGACTAACAATACTTTTGATTTAGTTTCTTCCATAATCAGTTATTTATTGTAACAAATAAAAAACATAAGCTCGAACTATCATAGTTCTGAGGTAACAATATTTTGTTAAAGGTAATTTATTCAGGAATGAAAAAATTTGTATTTGCTGAAAAGACCATGAGACCGTGAGTCCAAGAGTCCATTATCTCTCCGTCATTTGGTCTCTCCGTCTCCCGGTTTTTTTGGCGCAGAGATATGAAGAACGCAGAGGGATTCGCAGGGTTTTAATTTCTAACCCCCTTTCAACTACTTTATAAAAATCAGTTTGCCTTCTTCATTCATTTTTGCCATTTCTTCGTCAAGTAAGAAACGTATTACGGATTTTGTTTTTTCTTTTTGTGGTTCTTCGAGTTCGTCCAATATATCTTTCAGTCGAAGATGTTGTTTTTGCAAAAGGATATTTCTGATATCTTGATTATTCTGATTATTTGTTGCCTTCTCTCTTTTTAATCTACAAGCATCACAGATTTCGCAATCTTGCGTGTTGTGATCGCCGAAGTAATTGGAGATAAAAGATGACTTGCATTGGTTTCTGTTTGATACATATTCATACATGATACCGAGCCGTTTCTCGAATTGATTTTTTCTTTGCTTCCAGTTTGCAGGATGTATGAGGTAATCGGTTGTAACGGGTCGGTTTTCGAGAAGTTGTAATTGTGGTTTATCTGTTGCCGGTTTATACTCAATGATGCCATCTGCCGCCAGTTTTCGTAGTGAACGCTGAATGATGTCTTTATCCGTTTTCAGGATTTTGGCGAGTTGAATTTCAGATATGTTTGTTTCGGAGAGCATGATGCCGCCATAGGTTCTGAGCAGCGCTTTGATCAGTTCTTCCATTATTGGGTTGGCGGTTTCATAGTATTCGAGTTGTTCACGGTTGCAGGTAAAAGATGCTTTCGCCGGTAAAAAAATTCTACCTGCATAAGCCAGCCAGCCTTCCTGTTCTAAAAGCTGCATAGCCGGAACAGCGGATGAAGAAGGGTGTTTGAATCTGCTGCAGAAATCAGTGATGTCAAATTCCTGCCAATAGCCCTTTCCGCTTCCTGTAGGGATCTGCAGATAATGGGTGATGCTTTCGTATATACGACAGATCGTTTCTATGGCAGGAAAACGGATATCTGAAATATTTTTGAGATTCGAAAGGTCAGTGTTTTGATAGATGAGTACAGCCCGT
>JBIIPV010000268.1:0-2757 GCA_044342435.1 Lacibacter sp.
TGATTTTATTCGGCCCCCCCGGAAGCGGCAAAGGCACGCAATCGACTTCCATCATTGAAAAATATGGCCTCAAACATTTGAGTACCGGCGATCTCCTTCGCAGTGAAATTGCGGCACAAACGGCTTTGGGACTAGAAGCCAAGAAATTGATGGATCAAGGTTTGCTTGTGCCGGATGAAGTGGTGGTAGGCATGATCAGTTCGGCCATCGACAACCATCCCGAAGCAAAAGGGTTTTTGTTTGATGGTTTTCCGCGTACTGTAGCACAGGCAGAAGCCCTGGATCAATTACTTGATAAAAAGGGTACAACCATCGGTTTGATGTTGTCTCTGATCGTATCGGAAGAAGAACTCGTAAAGCGTTTGCTGAACAGAGGATTAACAAGTGGCCGATCGGATGATACCAATGAAGAAATCATTCGTGAAAGAATTGCCGAATACAAGCGTAAAACATCCATTGTAGCCGACTATTACAAACAGCAAGAAAAATTTGCAGAAGTACAGGGCGAAGGATCGGTTGCATCAATATTTGAGGCAATTTCAACTGAGATTGAGAAACAACTCATGTGAGGGAAAGTTAGGAGTCTCGTTGCACGAGTTACGAGAAACCCGTAACTCATAACCCGTCCGTTTCTTCAAAGCAGTCGACTTCACCTAATACCCGTAACGCTTAACTCACAACCCGTAACCATAATAGGCACAGCCCCTGCGGAAACATCTTCACATATAGCAAGCGGAAGTAGAACCGGCAGAGGCTGTTAACGAACTGGATGGCAATTTAGTAATCCGGCATCCCCATTTCCAAATAAAATTTTACACATCTTTATTTTTTAAAAAAATATTAAGAAAACTTCGGATCTGTAAGTGTCAAGGGATAACTGCCAAATTTTTTTGGCGCGGAGAAAGGAGAAAAAGAGTTAAACGCAGAGATTTTCAAAGTGAAACCTTTGCGCCGGAAGAAGTTGCGAATTACGTGTTACAAGTATTATTACGGTTAACAATTAATTGTAAACTGCTAACGGGTAACGGGTAACGAGTAACGACCAACAGTTAACGGCCAACTGTTAACGGCCAACTGACTTTCCCCTTCCAAACGTATCTTCGCGAAAATTGTTTGTCATGCAAGTATGGAATGATTATCTCTCCCAAAACAAGGATCGTTTTTTGGAAGAACTCCTCGATCTTTTACGTATCCCTTCTGTCAGTGCAAAAAGTGAGCATCAGTCGGACATGATTGCCTGTGCCGAAAAAGTAAAAACACGTTTGCTTGAAGCCGGTGCTGATACAGCAACCATTTATCCTACAAAAGGACATCCCATTGTGTACGGAGAAAAAATAATTGATGCTGCATTGCCAACAGTACTGGTATATGGCCATTATGATGTACAGCCTGCTGATCCGCTTAATCTTTGGCATAGTCCTCCGTTTGAGCCGGTCATTAAAGATGGAAAAATATTTGCACGCGGCGCCTGTGACGACAAGGGTCAGTTTTACATGCATGTGAAAGCGCTGGAAATCATGGTGAAAACAAATACACTTGCTTGTAATATTAAGTTTTGCATTGAAGGAGAAGAAGAAATTGGAAGTCCAAACCTTGCCACTTTTGTAAAAGAGAACAAAGCATTGCTGAAAGCAGATGTGATTCTCATCAGTGATACAGCGATGATCAGTATGGAGCATCCGTCAATTGATATCGGCGTGCGCGGACTAAGTTATATAGAAGTTGAAGTAACCGGACCCAATCGCGATCTGCATAGTGGTGTTTATGGTGGAGCAGTTGCCAATCCGATTACGATGCTTGCAAAGATGATTGCATCTTGTCATGACGAGAACAATCATATTACCATTCCCGGATTTTATGATGATGTGGTGGAAGCAACCGAAGAAGAAAGAAAATTGATGGCCGAAGCACCTTTCAATGAGAAAGAATATGCGGATGATTTGGGTGTGCAACATCTCTGGGGTGAAAAAGGATATTCCTCCAATGAACGTACGGGAATTCGTCCAACACTTGAATTGAATGGCATCTGGGGAGGTTATACCGGAGAAGGAGCGAAGACAGTTTTGCCAAGTAAGGCTTATGCTAAAGTTTCTGCGCGACTGGTACCCAACCAATCTTCAGAAAAAATCACTGAAAAACTTCTTCATTATTTTCAATCGATAGCGCCGGATGGAGTAGAAGTAAAAGCAGCGGAGCATCATGGAGGTGAACCTTACATGACGCCGATTGATAGCAAAGGATACAAAGCGGCTGCAGCGGCAATTAGGGAAACGTTTGGAAAAGATCCCATACCTGTTCGTGGCGGAGGAAGTATTCCAATCTGTGCTTTGTTTGAACAGGAGCTTGGTATTAAAATTGTCTTTTTAGGTTTTGGACTTGACAGCGATAACTTACACAGCCCCAATGAGAAGTACGACATTTTCAATTTCTACAAAGGCATTGAAACGATCCCTTATTTTCATCAGCATTTTGCGAAGTGAAAAACGGTTGGCAGTTAGCGGTTATCAGTTAGTAGTTAGCAGTTAGCAGGTATCGGTTGTCGGTTCATAACCCATTACTCATATTCGTAACTCATAACTCATAACTTAAATGCCCTCTTCCGAAAAACTTCGACTCGACAAATATCTCTGGGCGATTCGTCTTTTTAAAACCCGAACCCAGGCGGCAACAGCTTGCGATTCAGGAAAGGTCAAATACAACGGAGCTGCTTGTAAGGCATCACGACAGGTACAGATAGGTGATGAATATGAAGTTAAA
>JBIIPV010000270.1:0-2734 GCA_044342435.1 Lacibacter sp.
GGTCCTACTATCGGCATTGTTGGAAAAATTGGAGAGGGAATGATTTATTCACTCGGCCTTGGTCTTGATTATAACTTCCATTATAAAGAAAAGACTTTTGTTGACAAAGAGAGAAAACAAAAGGAAGTGACACTTAAAGAATGGGGCTCAAACAGAGTCAATAAATTAAACTATTCAGCAAAAATTGGTATTGGTTCTTCCAAAGGATTATATGTGTATGGTGAATATTTCTTCCGCGAATTCCTGAATCGCGATTTCACAGAAACTGTGAATGGTGTTGAAACCAAACCTTACGAAAATTTAAGTATCAACCGATTTAAAATTGGCATTGGATTTATGTTATTGAAGGATTAGGATAAACATGTATTTGTTTGTATCTAATTCTTTTTTGCATCACAATGCGCCCCAGCTTTGTCTGTCGAGACTTCGATAATGAATAGCTTCTGCAAGGTGATGATTCTCGATTTTTTCGCTTGCATCAAGGTCCGCAATCGTTCGACTCACTTTTAAAATCCTGTCATAAGCCCGTGCAGATAAATTCAAGCGATCCATGGCCGTCTTAAGCAGTTGTTGTCCTTCAGGGTTTATATGACAAACATTTTTCAGCATTTTACTCGACATCTGTGCATTTGCATAAATCCCTTCTGATTCTTTGTATCGAACCATTTGGATTTGCCGAGCCATCATCACTCTTTCTCTCACGGATTCACTGGTTTCGGTTTGTTCAGTGAAGGCAAGTTCATGATGTGCTACAGGTGTTACTTCCACATGCAAATCAATTCGGTCAAGCAATGGCCCGGATATTTTATTGAGATATTTCTGCACTGTACCGGGTGGACAAGTACATTCTTTATCGGGGTGGTTAAAGAAACCACAAGGACAAGGGTTCATTGACGCAATCAACATAAACGATGCAGGAAATTCCAGTGCGATTTTTGCCCTGGAAATGGTTACCTGGCGCTCCTCCATTGGTTGTCTCATCACTTCAAGAACCGTTCTTTTAAATTCAGGTAGTTCATCTAAAAACAAAACTCCATTATGGGCCAATGATATTTCACCAGGTTGGGGATGTGTGCCGCCCCCAACGAGTGCAGCGTCACTGATGCTGTGATGTGGGGCGCGAAATGGACGCTTCGCAATCATGGTGCTGTTCATCTGAAGTTTTCCTGCTACACTGTGAATCTTGGTTGTTTCAAGTGCTTCCTGTAAACTCAATGGAGGCAATATTGTTGGTAATCTTTTGGCAAGCATGGTTTTACCTGCACCCGGCGGTCCGATTAATATTGCGTTGTGGCTTCCTGCTGCTGCTATTTCCAGCGCACGTTTGATATTTTGTTGTCCCTTCACATCTGTAAAATCAACTTCATAACTACTTTGGTTTTTAAAGAATTCTTCTTTCATGTTTACAGAAACAGGATAGAGAGAGGACGGATTATGCAGAAACTGAACAACTTCCTTTAAATGTTTAACTCCAAACACTTGCAAAGTTTCCACCATGCCTGCTTCTCTACAGTTTTGATCAGGTAAAATCAATCCTTTAAAAGCATCTTTCTCTGTTTGAATAGCAATCGGCAATGCTCCCTTGATAGGAAGAATGCTCCCGTCTAGCCCCAGCTCACCCATCAGTACATATTCCTGCATAATTTCGGGGGATTCTATTTGACCGGTTGCACCAAGAATGGCGATGGCCACCGGCAAATCAAATGCAGTACCGGTTTTGCGAATATCAGCCGGCGCCAGGTTGACAATTACTTTCGTTCTTGGGAAATAATATCCAGATGTTTTGAGTGCGCTTTCTACTCTTCTCTCACATTCTTTCACTGCATTATCTGGCAAGCCAACGAGATAGAAATTTTTTCCATTAGACACATTCACTTCTACTGTGATCGTGCGCGCATTGACGCCATATACGGCGCTGCCAAACGTTTTGACGAGCATGGTGTAATTCTGTTAGGTATAATGCCGAAGTTAGGGAAGAGAATCTTCTGAAAAATAAATGAGGAAGAAGGTATTTTCCTTTAAAAAAAGGGAGGATGTTTGAAAGAAATTACATTATGACTTTTTTCCCTCAAGCGTAAAGCCAAATGTAGTTCCTACATCCGGCGTGCTTCTTACATGTATACGTTGACCATGTGCTTCAATGATATGCTTGCAGATCGCAAGGCCAAGTCCACTTCCACCTTCTTTTCTGCTTCGTGCCAGATCCGTTCTGTAGAAACGTTCAAAAATACGAGGGAGATGTTCCTCCTGAATACCATGGCCATCATCACTAATCTCAATCAGCACATATCCATCATCCATCTTGTAGGAACTAAACGAAACTTGGCCGTTCTGTTTTCCGTATTTGATGGCATTGTCAGCCAGATTAATCAACACCATTCTAATTTTTTCTTTGTCGGCATAAACATAGATGTGAGGGTCGCTCCCTTTTTTAATTTGCAGGCGGATACCTCTTTCTGTTGCTTTAAGGCTTAACGCTTCATATACATCCTGTATTAATTCCTGAATGATGAAGTTTTGTTTGGAAAGCAGTTGTTCTCCACTTTCCAATCTGGAAATTTCATCGAGATCATTGACCAGGTTAACAAGGCGATCAACATTGCGTGAAGCACTCGATAAGAATTTTTTTGCGAGTTCTTCCTTGTTCATCGCACCGCTTAATAAAGTATCTACATACCCCTGTATGGCGAATATGGGAGTCTTTAGCTCATGGCTCAGATTCTGTAGAAATTCT
>JBIIPV010000269.1:0-2734 GCA_044342435.1 Lacibacter sp.
TGTTGACAGGGATATACAGAATCTGGTCAAAATCAGTTTTCATACACGACAACAACCAGCATTTAATCGACAGTTTGAGCTGTTGATCAAAGACCTTACTGAAAAAATAAAACAGGGGTATGAGATTTTTATTTTTTCTGATAATCCGAGACAACTGGAGAGATTGCACAGCATTTTCACAGACCTGAAGGCTGAAATACCCTTTGTGCCGGTGCCCAAAGCCATACATGAGGGCTTCATTGATGAGGATCTGAAAGTGGTTTGTTATACCGATCACCAGATATTTCAGCGATATCATAAATATAAAATCAAGCAGGCTTATAATAAGAGTAAAGCCCTCACCATTCGCGCTTTGCGCGAATTACAACCGGGTGATTATGTCACACATATTGATCATGGAGTGGGGCAATACAGCGGCTTGCAGAAAATAGAAGTGAACGGGGTGATGCAGGAGGCCGTGCGTTTGATTTACCGCGACAGTGATATATTATATGTCAACATCAATTCACTTCATAAAATATCCAAATACACCGGAAAAGAGGGAACAGTACCTAAAGTAAATAAGCTCGGGAGCGATGTCTGGAACAGGCTTAAAGAAAAGACGAAAACCAAGGTCAAGGAAATTGCGTTTGATCTGATCAAACTTTATGCAGAGCGGAAAGCACAGGAAGGATTTGCTTTTAGTCCCGACGGCTATATGCAAAACGAACTGGAGGCTTCGTTCATGTATGAAGACACACCCGATCAAAGCAAAGCGACTGCAGATGTGAAGAAAGACATGGAGTCTCTTTCGCCTATGGATCGGCTTGTTTGCGGAGATGTTGGCTTTGGAAAAACGGAGATTGCTGTACGTGCTGCTTTTAAATCGGTGTGTGATGGCAAGCAGTCTGCTGTGATGGTGCCTACAACCATTCTTGCATTTCAGCATTATAAAACTTTCAAAGACAGGTTAAAAGATTTCCCTGTTACGGTTGACTATGTAAACCGGTTTAAAAGTACAAAGGAAAAAAAGGAAACATTACAGCGATTAAAAGAGGGAAAAGTAGATATCATCATTGGTACGCATGCGCTGTTAGGGAAAGAGGTTGAATTTAAAGACCTTGGTTTACTGGTAGTAGATGAAGAACAAAAATTTGGTGTTGGGCATAAGGAAAAAATTAAAACTTTAAAAACAAATGTAGATTCGCTTACCCTCACGGCCACGCCTATCCCAAGAACACTGCAGTTTAGTTTGATGGGTGCAAGAGACCTGAGTATTATCAATACCCCTCCGCCAAACAGACAACCTATACAAACGGAAGTAAAAGTATTTGAAGAGGATTTTATCAGAGATGCCATTTATTACGAAGCGGAGAGGGGAGGTCAGGTATTTTTTATTCATAATCGGGTGGCCGGCCTTTCCGAGATGGCTGCAATCATTCAGCGTCTTTGTCCTGATTTGAAAATAGGTTTTGCGCACGGCCAGATGGAGGGACATGAACTGGAAGAATGTATTCTGGACTTTATAGATAAAAAATTTGATGTGTTGGTTTGCACCAATATAGTTGAAAGTGGCGTTGATATTCCCAATGTAAATACGATCATTGTTAATAATGCACATCAGTTTGGACTGAGTGATTTACATCAACTGCGCGGAAGGGTTGGACGAAGTAATAAAAAAGCATTCTGTTACCTGCTTGCGCCTCCTATGAGTACGTTGCCCAATGATTCCAGAAAGCGATTGCAAACCCTGGAGCAGCATAGTGAATTGGGAAGTGGTTTTCAAATTGCCATGCGAGATCTGGATATTCGGGGAGCGGGTAATTTACTTGGAGGTGAACAGAGTGGTTTCATGGCTGATATCGGGTTTGAGATGTATCAGAAAATTTTGAACGAGGCCATTCGTGAATTAAAAAGAACCAAATTCAGGGAGTTGTTTAAAGAAGAGATTGAGAAGGAAGATGACTTTGTGAAAGATTGTGTTATTGATACAGATCTTGAGATTCTGATTCCTGATCATTATGTACAGAATATTCAGGAAAGACTGAGTCTTTATACCAGATTGGATAATTGTGGAACGGAAGAAGATCTTGTTGCATTGCATCAGGAGCTAACTGATCGTTTCGGGCCTATACCTTCTTCAGTAGAAGATTTATTCATCACTGTTCGCTGCCGAAAGCTGGCAGTAGAAATCGGCTTTGAGAAAATGACGCTAAAGGATAAGACACTCAGGTGTTATTTTGTGAACAATCCCGACTCACCATATTTTGAATCTGATATTTTCCGAAACCTCTTATCATTTGTACAAACAGATCTAAACAAAGCAACGTTAAAACAAATAGGGAAATTATTTTTGCTTGTAGTGCAGGATATAGAAACGATGGATTCGCTTTACAAACTTCTCAAACGTATGCATCATCATGTATTGCCTCCCATTAAGCTTCCTAAAGAACAAAACTTAGAATCAGAGAATCATTCCTGATGATATTTCGTTTTTTAATCTAAGAGAGTCTGGTTCATCCAAAAAAATAGGGCAACCTTATGTAAAACATAATTGTTGCCCTTGAAATTAAATAACCAGATAATGATTACCAACCTTGCTTTGCAGTGCCGGCTTTGATTGCTTCTAATGCTTTCGCTTCTCCCAAGAGAGCAGTCAATTTATTTCCTTTCCCGTCGTTACCTTGAGCTATGTATCCTCCTTTGGCAGTACGTGTGATTACAGCATCTTGGATGGGTACATTTTTTTCTTTTG
>JBIIPV010000272.1:0-2720 GCA_044342435.1 Lacibacter sp.
AGAATACAGCTGATAATAACAGCTTTCGTACTGGCTCTTCCGATTTCTAAAGAACCTCCTTCTACATGATAACCATAATAGGCCGGCACACTCGAAATGATAAAAGCATAAGTATATGATTTGCTCATTGCAAAAAATACATTGTAAGGGATGAAGTCTTCTAGCAGGCCCTGGTTATAAATCTGAGGAGGAAGGATACCGGAAAGTTCTCCTGCAAATTTTCCTCCCCATATACCTAAAACAGCAGCGAGGATGACGAGAAAAGGAACAACGATCAATGCTGCTACAATCTTTGGAAGAATCAGGTATGTTTTGGTGTTGATGCCCATTATTTTCAGTGCGTCTATTTGCTCTGATATGCGCATGTTTCCAAGTTCAGAAGCAATTCTTGATCCCACTACACCGGCCAGCACAACGCAAATGAGCGTAGGAGCCAGTTCCAGGATGATATTATCTCTTACAATCACAGCGATCACCGTTTTCGGAATAAGGGGAGTAACCAGCTGATAAGCAGTTTGTACTGTGGTTACAGCACCGAGAAAAATGGAGATGATTACCACAATACCAATCGATCTGAATCCGATTTCATTGCATTGGTGCATCAGCTCTTTCCAGTATAGCCGCAGATTTTCTGGTTTGGAAAACATGCCTTTCAGCATCAAAAGGTATCGTCCAAAATGTGTTAGAATAGTCATATGAAATACAAATAGAAATTGTGGCCTTTAGCTTTTTTTTATTTTTTCTCGTTTCGGTTCTTTTGTCTGTTGCTGATTTTTATTTCTCAAACGATCCCATAATCCTTCTCGCTTTTTTTCCGAAGCAATATCAGTTTTCCCATCTTTCGACTGCTTTTTTGTATCGTTGCTTTTCATCTGAGCTTCCACTACAGCAATCAGCGCCATATTATACATGGCCCTCACTGAACTGCCCAGCTGAAGTACGTGAACAGGTTGTCTTAAGCCTAGAAGTATCGGACCAATTGCATCAGCTTCACCAATTTCCTGAAGTAAATTATAAGCGATGTTGCTGCTGGCCAGATTAGGGAAAATCAAAATATTGGGATTTTCTTGAACAAGCTCACTAAATGGATAGTTCTCTTTCAGTATTTCTTTATTGAATGCAACAATGGGCTGAATTTCTCCGTCACATATTAATTGTGGTTCTCTTTCTTTCACAATTTTCCGTGCTTTTGCCACCAGCATGGCTTCCGGTGAGTCGCTGCTTCCAAAATTTGAATAGCTCAACATGGCCACTCTGGGAGTAATTCCGTATGAACGAACCTCCCTTGCAACTAGTTGTGTGATATCTGCTAACTCTTCAGCGGTTGGATTAAAATTGACTGTTGCATCTGCCAGGAAAAGAGGCCCTTTCTTGGTGAGCATAATGTACATTCCGGATATTTTTTTCACTTGTTCTTCCTTGCCTATGATTTCAAGAGCCGGACGAATTGTGTCTGCATATTTTCTGCTCATACCGCTTATCAACGCATCTGCCTCACCGGTTTCCACCATCATGCAGCCAAAATGAGTTCGTTCTTTCATTAATTTGACTGCTTCATATTTATTTAGCCCCTTACGTTGACGTTTCTGAAAATAGAGTTCACCAAACTGTTCTCGTTTCTCTGCCAGCTCAGGATTTTTAGGATCGATCACCGGTATGTCATCCAGTTCTATTCCATTTTCCTGCGCAAGTTCAGCTATTTTTTTAGGGTCACCGAGTAGGATGGGGAAGCCGATGCCTTCTTCAAGTGTAAGCACGGCGGCCTTGATGATTTTGCTGTTTTCAGCATCAGAAAAAATAATTCTTTTAGGATCCTTCCTCGCTTTGTTCCCAATGGCCCGCATCAGCTGGTTGTCTATTCCAAGTCTGCTGTTTAACTGTGCTTCGTAATTATTCCAGTCAGTGATTTTCTTTTGTGCCACGCCGCTTTCGATTGCAGCTTTTGCAACAGCAGGGGCTACGTAACTAAGCAGCCTGGGGTCAAGTGGTTTAGGGATGATATAGTTCGACCCGAAGGAAATTGTTTTTTCATTATAGGCCATGTTTACGATATCAGGTACCGGTGTTTTTGCTAATTCTGCCAGGGCCTTTACTGCAGCCAGTTTCATCTCTTCATTGATACAGGTTGCTCGTACATCAAGTGCTCCACGGAATATGTACGGAAAACCAAGCACGTTATTAACCTGATTGGGATAATCACTCCTGCCTGTAGCCATGATGATGTCCTTTCTCACAGAAGTAGCATCCTCCCAGGTTATTTCGGGATCCGGGTTAGCCATTGCAAATACAATCGGGTTCCGGGCCATAGAACGAACCATATCCTGACTGATTACATTCCCTTTACTGAGTCCGATAAAAACATCCGCACCTTTCATGGCTTCTGCCATCGTCAGAATTTTTCCTTTTCTTACGAATATTTTTTTCTGTTCATCCAAGTCTGTTCTGCTTTCATGTATCAACCCTTTGCTGTCGAACACGAAAAAGTTTTCTTTTCTCGCACCTAATGCAATGTATAATTTAATACAGGCCATTGCAGCTGCGCCGGCACCATTCACAACAAAATGAACACGTTCAATTTTTTTACGTTGTATTTCAAGTGCATTCAGCAATGCCGCACCACTAATGATGGCAGTTCCATGCTGGTCATCATGCATGATGGGAATTCGAAGTTGTTTTTTTAGTTGTTGTTCAATATAAAAACATTCCGGTGCTTTGATGTC
>JBIIPV010000273.1:0-2709 GCA_044342435.1 Lacibacter sp.
GTGGGTGTTATTAAAAAACAAGGCCAGAGTTTAATAGGGGGATGGAATTTTGATGATGTGGTGATGATATCTTACAAATTTGCTGCACAAATAGGCGATGAGCAAAGAAGTGATGGATTCATCATGGTGAAAGGGAAAGAAAATATTCCGGTGGAAGATCTTAAAAATGAGCTCAAGGGTGTGATGCGTAGTGTGAGAAGATTGTCGCCAAGGGATGAAGATAACTTCGCGCTCAATGATGTCAATTCCGGCTCGGCGCAACTCAATTCAATTTTCAGCGGGATGACGGTTGGAGGTATTGCCATTACTTTGCTTTCATTTATTGTTGGAATATTTGGCGTGGCAAATATCATGTTCGTCACTGTCAAGGAGCGAACCAGTATCATCGGACTTAAAAAAGCCATCGGTGCTAAACGTCGTACCATTCTCAGTGAGTTTTTAATGGAAAGCGCTTTTTTGTGTATGCTGGGTGGCGCTATTGGACTCATCATGGTTTTTTTACTGACACTTCTGCTGACCAATGTTTTAAATTTTGAAGTATTTATTTCCTGGAAATTATTTATCGGGGCAGTAGTGACCTGTATTCTCACCGGAATTCTTGCAGGTATTATACCAGCTTTCATTGCAGCGAAATTGGATCCGGTGGTGGCCATTAGGAGTAAGTGATTTATCAGTTATCTGTTATCGGTTGGTGAGTTGTCCGACAAAACCTATAAACCCTAAACGAATCAACTCTTTTATCTTTGCGTGATCGTGTCTGTCACCATTTTAGCCATAGAATCTTCCTGCGATGAAACAGCTGCATCAGTGTGCAGAGATGGGGTCATTTTATCCAATGTAATCGCTTCACAACAGATTCATGAAAAATATGGTGGGGTAGTTCCTGAGTTGGCGAGCCGTGCACATATGGAAAACATCGTGCCGGTTGTGGAAGAAGCTTTAAGAAAAGCAGATTGTATTGTTAATGAACTTTCTGCGGTTGCATTTACACAAGCTCCCGGGTTGATTGGCTCTTTGCTTGTAGGTGCACAGTTTGCAAAATCAATGGCACTTTCATTGAACATCCCACTAATTGCTGTGCATCATATGCAGGCGCACGTAATTGCGAATCTTATTCCTGCAAATAAACCGGCTTTCCCATTTCTCTGCTTAACTGTGAGTGGCGGACATACACAGATTGTTCTATGTGAATCGCCATTGAAGATGGAGGTGTTGGGAGAAACGATTGATGATGCAGCAGGTGAGGCATTTGATAAAACTGCGAAGTTGTTAGGGTTGCCTTACCCGGGCGGACCATTGATTGATCAATATGCAACGAATGGTGATGCCACTCGCTTTCATTTTCCGGAGCCGAAAATACCCGGATTGGATTTTAGTTTCAGTGGATTGAAAACTTCCATTTTATACTTTCTGCGTAATGCGGGGAAGAGTTTAGTGTATAAAGAAGAGTTTCTTGCGTCGGAAGAGGAAAAAGAATTATTCATAAAAGATAACCTGAATGATATCTGCGCCTCGGTACAGTCTCGTATAGTTTCTATTCTGCTGCATAAGTTGGAAAAGGCATCGGAACAAACAGGGATCAGGGATATTTGTCTTGCCGGAGGGGTGAGTGCCAACAAAGGTTTACGTGCTTCCTTGCAGACATTGGGGGATCAGAAAGGATGGAGGACTTTTATTCCTGCTTTTGAATATTGCACCGATAATGCGGCGATGATTGCCATCACGGCTTATTATAAATTTCTTGAAAAAGATTTTGCTTCAATGGATATAGCTCCATCAGCAAGAGCTGCCTGGTAATGTTTTATTTGAAGGGTTATGTCGAACACTTTTTTTAAGTTTAAAAAGTTTATTGTACATCAGGAGCGTGCTGCAATGAAGGTGAGTACGGATAGTTGTGTATTTGGTGCCTGGGTTGCAGACAGAATCAGTAATAGATATAAAGAGAATGATCCAATTGAAATAAAACAATCTGTTTCAAGAATACTAGATATTGGAACAGGAACAGGATTATTATTATTGATGCTCGCACAAAAAATTGAAGCCGAACTTGAGGGTGTTGAACTTGATGCCGGTGCGTTTGCAGATGCTGAACATAATATATGCGCATCAGCATGGAAAGACCGTATCCATTTAATAGAAGGTGATGTATTAAATCATACTTTCAGCGACCGGTATGATTTAATCATTTCTAATCCTCCATTTTATGAGAACAGTTTAAAGTCTGATATTGCTGAAAGAAACAAGGCGAAGCATGATGAATCACTTACGTTAAGATCGCTGGTAAATGTTGTTGACGCAATCTTACATGAAGCAGGCATTTTTGCAGTGATGATACCTGCATTCAGAAGTAAAGAGTTATTAAGTTATACATCTGAAAGGAATCTTCATTTAATTGAGAGAATGGAAGTATTAAATGTAGAAGGAGGTAAGCCTATCAGGAGCTGCTTTTTATTTGGGAAGAAGGATGTTTTTTCAACGCAAACTTCAATTGCGATTCGCGATTCGAGTCAACAATATACAGAAGCATTTCGCGAATTTTTGAAGGATTATTATCTGTATCTATGATAAAAATCGGTTATTCTTCCGCGTAAGATTTTAAATATAGGTAAGGTGTAGTAAGAGATCCATTTCTCAAGATGGTTGCTCGGTTCAGCAAATCTGAATCTGTTTTTTCTAATTCCTGCAATACAAATTTCATGAGTTGTTCGC
>JBIIPV010000274.1:0-2705 GCA_044342435.1 Lacibacter sp.
ACGATGAGCCATCACAGCCTCTCCTGTTGTGGCAGTGAGCATCTGTGTACGCAAGCCAATCAACCCACGTGAAGGAATTTCAAATTCAAGATGCTGCATCTCTCCTTTTGTTTCCATTATCAGCATTTCGCCTTTCCGACGGGTTACAAGATCAATCACCTTACTGGCGAATTCCTGTGGCACATCTACCACCAGGGTTTCATAAGGTTCGTATTTTTTACCATCTACTTGTTTAGTAATCACCTGCGGCTGACCAACAGTCAACTCATACCCTTCCCTGCGCATGGTTTCAATCAATACACCCAAGTGAAGAATACCGCGTCCATATACAATAAAGCTTTCTCCGCCCGGACTGTCTTCTACGCGCAAGGCCAGATTTTTTTCTGTTTCCTTCATCAGGCGGTCGCGCAAATGCCTGCTTGTTACAAACTTTCCATCCTTTCCAAAGAAAGGAGAATTGTTGATGCTGAAGAGCATGTTCATTGTGGGTTCATCCACACTGATCACCGGCAATGCTTCCGGATTCTCTGCATCTGCAATCGTATCTCCAATATTAAAATCTTCCAGTCCTACAACCGCACACAAATCTCCGGCCTGCACCTCAGTTACTTTTTTCTTGCCCATCCCCTCAAATACATACAGCTCACGCACTTTACATTTTTTGTGTGTGCCATCTGTTTGTACAAGCGTAATCTGTTGGTTTTCGCGGATGTTGCCACGACTAACTTTTCCAATGGCAATTCTTCCAAGGAAAGATGAATAATCAAGTGAAGTGATCTGCATTTGCAAATTACCTTCACTTACTTTGGGTGACGGAACATATTTCAAAATACCATCAAGCAAAGGGAAAATATTGTCGATTGGCGTCAAACTATCATTGAACCATCCGTTCTTTCCGCTACCATAGTATGTTGGGAAATCAAGTTGTTCTTCATTTGCATCCAGGTTGAAAAACAATTCAAACACTGCATCATGCACTTCGTCAGGGCGACAATTGGGTTTATCCACTTTATTGATCACCACAATCGGTTTCAGGTTCAAGTGCAATGCTTTCTGCAATACGAAACGCGTTTGAGGCATAGGGCCTTCAAATGCATCCACGAGCAGGATCACCCCATCGGCCATTTTCAGAACGCGTTCTACTTCCCCTCCGAAATCGGCGTGGCCCGGAGTATCGATGACGTTGATTTTTATTCCATTATAAGTAACAGCCGCGTTCTTGGAGAAGATGGTAATTCCTCTTTCTTTTTCAAGATCATTGCTGTCCATGATCAATTCACCCGCGTCCTGGTTTTCACGAAACACTTTCGTGGCATGAAGAATCTTGTCAACCAGGGTTGTTTTACCGTGGTCAACGTGGGCGATGATGGCGATATTTCTTATGTTCATAATATTTTCCCTCTTCTTTGTTTGGAATTCGTTCCCCCGAAAAGGCGCGCAAAGGTACTTGTTTTCTGCGGGGTGGCAAGGATAAGAGAGGGATTTAATGATGAATTCATCAGAGAAATACCGAAAATAACCCTCCGTCGATCAAAAAACACTGTACAAATCGTCTGTTTCTCATTAAATTGAAGACCAATAACCAAAA
The DNA here is from genome assembly GCA_044342435.1 of Lacibacter sp. Classification (GTDB taxonomy): domain Bacteria; phylum Bacteroidota; class Bacteroidia; order Chitinophagales; family Chitinophagaceae; genus Lacibacter. The sequence goes on from JBIIPV010000274.1 coordinate 1,589, forward strand.
AGATGAAAAGAAAAAGAGTTCTTGCCATATCTGTTCCTGTATTACTCATCATCATTTACTTATCCGGATCACGACCCGAGCCGGCATCCTTCACCAATGACCTGCCCGTTGTGCCGAATGACGCGGCTTCCCTTACAACCTATATCACGAATAAGGAATCAATGACGAAGCTTCGACCTGGCAACGAAGCCAGAATTGTGTGGGCGAATGATTCAGCTAAAACAAAAACAGAATATGCTATTGTTTACCTGCACGGGTTCTCTGCTTCGCAGGAAGAAGGAGCTCCTATTCATAAAGAGATAGCAAAAAAATTCGGGTGCAATCTTTATCTGGCACGATTATCTGAACACGGAAAAGATACTGCCGACAAACTCATCAATTTGACAGCAAACAGTTACTGGAACAGTGTGAAAGAAGCCTATGCCATTGGCAAGCAATTGGGAGAGAAAGTGATTTTGATGGGAACCTCCACCGGAGGAAGCAATGCCCTGCATCTTGCCTCTGAATATGCCGACATCCACGCAATCATTCTGCTATCTCCCAACATAGAGATCCGCAACCAGTTTGCATGGTTAGGCAACAACCCATGGGGGTTACAAATCGGGCGCATGGTGGTGGGATCAAAATATGTGACACCAAAAAACCAGTCGCCTCTTTACGGTATATACTGGGATAGTTCATACAGGCTGGAAGCAGTGGCTTCTCTGCAGGAATACCTCGAAAAGGCGATGATCAAAGAAACGTTTGAAAAAGTAAAACAACCTGCCTTGATGTTGTATTATTACAAAGATGAAGTTCATCAAGACAGTGTGGTAAAAGTGGAGGCAATGCAACGCATGTTTCAGCAACTCGGAACACCGGCCGATCTTAAAAAATCGGTGGCGGTACCCAATGCAGGTGATCATGTAATTGGAAGTTATATCAAATCGAAAGATTTAGTAACAGTAGAAAATGAAGCCGTTGCATTTATGGAGAAGATGTTGAAGATGAAAAGGATTTCGCCCTAGCCATGGGTAGGGATGATAACGTAGATTTAGATACATATAAACGATCACTGCCAACCGCCTCATTAGTTCTTTATTTTTCTTTGGCGCAGAGAAGAGAGAAAAAGAGTTAA
>JBIIPV010000275.1:0-2702 GCA_044342435.1 Lacibacter sp.
ATATGAAATACCCATAACGGTTGGTCGACATCAACGGCGATGAGAATAAAAGGGTTTTGAAACTACAACCATGCACCTATGAATCATAAATTTGAAATACATTAACATTATTTCAATAATCAAAATAAAAGGTGGACGTTAACTTTAAAACAAAAAAATATGAGATTATTAATTCTTACTTCAATATTGACTGTAGTTATATGTTCATTTTCTTTTGCCCAACAAAATTTAAATGAAACGGGCAGTAAGTTATCAAAGAATGAAGCCTCAGAAATGCTGGAATATCATAATATGGCCAGAAAAGAATTATCGATTCCTCCTATGAGCTGGAACACCTCAATTGCGGCATATGCACAAGAATGGGCCGAGTATCTGGCAAATAAAAAAGGCTGCGACCTTATTCATCGAAGTGGGTTAAATCAGAAAAAACTTGATTATGGTGAGAATTTATTCTGGGGCAGCTCTGCTTCATCTTACAAACCAATTGATGCAGCTAAAGGGTGGTATAGTGAAAAGAAAGATTACCGCTACCAAAGAGTAGATTATGACAATTACGCAAAAACGGGTCACTATACGCAAATGATATGGGCCTCATCAACAGAAATGGGAGCCGGCATGGCGGTATGCCCTTCGGGTGAAATCATTGTGGTTGCCAATTATAAAGAGCATGGAAATATAGTTGGCTATTACCCGTACTAGTAAACCAACAGTTCGGAATAACCCTGATATTTTAATATATTTTCAGGTGATATAGTGATCTAACTAAAACATTTCATGTTTCAGAACTTTAAAGGCCATGTCCCTGCATGATTGCAAGATGAATCCAGGATAGAGCATTTTTTTTCCAACAGTTCAACTTTATACGACTTTCAAAAATTCATACAACTAGTAAAGATGTTTGAGGAAAGAAAAAGTTATGAATGATTAAACAATTAAAATAGACAAGCCACTATTCATAAAAAATCGAGTCGTTCAGTTTATAAACCAACTTTTCATCGGTATAGAGATAGATCTTTTGTTTTACCTCTCGGGCTATAAACCTGTTTTCATCATGCCCCGTGAACCAAAAATTATTGTCGGTGATCCAAGCGGTTAACCTCTCTGTTTCCTGCTCTTTTGTGAGCTTTTTTTCAGTGTTTGCACCTGCTTTCTGGCTTTCTCTAAGGTAGTGGGCGGCTGTTTGGATAAGATTTTCTGTTGAATGGTCGCCAATTACTGAAATGACATTTTGTAATTCATATTTCAGATTCTTTTACGTGAATTTAATTTATTTAAAGGGGAATCGGCTATCGGGATATGTAAATAGGTCGCTGCGGAATAAGGGCTATATTTTATCGTTCGGGGAATGGCTGTTAAATATTTTTTTCTACGACCATTATTATTTTCTAAAATAACAAGTAGTCCCGACAGGAATCGAACCTGTATCTAAAGTTTAGGAAACTTCTATTCTATCCATTGAACTACGGGACCTAAAACAAAACCGGGTGCAAAAATAACTGAAAACATGCTTCTCAAAAGCTGATTTACAGGCCTTATCGTACATTTGCGACTCAAATCATATCATTTTTAATGAAACTGCTTAATATTTATATCCGCTATCGACTGCTACTGGGGCTATTCTTTCTTGCCTCAGCAATTGGCGTTCATTACCTCACCAGCTTCTGGCCTGCCTTTATTATCTACCTGATCGCAGTTATTAGTATCGTTGGACATTTTCTGTTTGGCCCACTGCGTCTCATTCAGCAATACATGGAATCCGGAGATATGGAAGGGGCTGAAAAAATCCTAAACTCCGTTCAATTCCCCAGACTCCTCATCAAACCCATCCGCTCGGTTTATTTTACCCTCAAAGGGAATATTGCCATGACAAAACAAGATTTTGATGGCGCTGAAAAATTGATGAAAAAAGGTCTTGATCTTGGATCAGGCTCATCTCTTATGCAGGGAACCGAAGGCGCAAGCCTTCTTCAAATGGGCATGCTGGCCATGCAGAAAAATAACATCAAACAGGCTGAGAGCTATATCCGTCAGGCTATTCGAAAAGGATTACCTGATAAAGAAAACCAGGCTGCGGCTTTTTTACAGATGTGTAGTATTATGGCCAATAAGCGCGAATTCAGAGCCGCAAAGGATTTTTTTAGAAAGACCAAGGCGCTTAAACCCACTACGCCACAAATTGTGGATCAGATTAAGCAGATGGAGAAGTACATCAACAGGATGCCGGGATAAAAAAAGGGCCCTTGCGGCCCAACTGGATTTGTTCATCCTTGAAAGGGATGTTTCGGATTAACAACGGCTATACCTTATCTCCCAAAAATATCTTACTGTAGGGGATTAAATAATAACATATTTGTGCTTTTTAACACAGTAAGGGAATTTTAACAAATCTGCTTTCTACTCAGGAAACGCCAAAGAACTCCTCAACTGCCTGATAACGAAACTGAAAGATCTGACTGAGCTTTTTTCTGACAAAGAAAATATTCGCCAAATCTCCTAACGGCCCGAAAGGAATTCCATAATGTACGAGATCTGTCATCTCTACTCCTTGTTCATTTGCTTTAAAATGATGCTGGTGATGCCAGAACCTGTAAGGACCAAATCGCTGTTCGTCCACAAAAAACTTCCCTTCCTCCACATGTGTAATCTCCGTCATCCAATAAACAGGAATACCTAAAACAGGCTTCACTTTGTATTCAATAATC
>JBIIPV010000016.1:0-10605 GCA_044342435.1 Lacibacter sp.
CCCACACGTATCAGACAAATTATCTTAAACCTGCTTAGTAATGCAGTAAAATTCACGGAACAAGGGAAGATAAAATTGTCATGCAACTTAAAACAGAAAGAAGATGGCCGGGAATACATTGGTATTGTTTGCAGTGATACCGGTATCGGCATGAGCGAGGAAATGAAAAAGCGTCTTTTCGTTGACTTCGCTCAGGAAGATGAAAGTTTTCACCGAAAATATGGAGGAAGCGGACTTGGGCTTGCCATCACCAACGAGCTGATCAAATTAATGAACGGTACAATTGAAATTGAAAGTGAAAAAATCAAAGGCACAACCGTAACTGTTTATTTACCTTATCAAGAAGCAACAGAACCTCAGCTCGTTATAGCGGAAAAGACAGAAAAAGATTTATCAATGCTAAAACATAAACGAATTTTGGTAGCAGAGGATAATCAGTTTAATCGCATTTTGCTTGAAATGATTTTTCAAAAAAATCATTTTTCTTATTCAATGGCTGTAAATGGAATTGAAGCGGTTGAACGTGCCGAAGCGGAGGATTTTGATTTAATTCTGATGGATATCCAAATGCCTGAAATGGATGGAATTGAAGCGATGAAACAAATCAAACAGAAAGAGCATAAGCATCAGCCACCGATTCTGGCTGTTACTGCGAATGCAATTAAAGAAGAGCTCGACGATTACCTGCACATGGGGTTTGATGATTATCTGACAAAACCCTTTGACGAAGAGCAGCTTTTAAACAAAATGATAGATGTTTTTAAAAAGAAAGCAACCGCTTAATCGCCTTCAGTGAAAATACGTACTAGTTTTTGGTAAAAAGGCTTAAAATGATATAGGCTTATTGCTTTCTTCGACCTGTTGCAAACCGAATAGGCTACCTTAGATATTTTGTTTTATAATCGGATTTAAAAAACCAAAATGTTTGTTCAATAACAAGCAATAATTTTATATGAATGCAGATCAACTTGTATTTGAAAACGGCTCCTGGTCCGGCTTTGACCAGCTAAGAAGACCGGCATCAGACTATTGCTTGTTGCTGGTTTTTGCTGAAAAATCACTGCTTCAACACCCGGAGGTGATTCCTGCATTGCAGGTTGTTTTCCCTTCGGCCAAAATTGCATCGGTTTCAACAGCAGGAGAGATATATAACAAGCAAAGTCATGAAAATACCGCTGTTTGTATAGCGCTTCATTTTGAACATTCACAAATTGAAATTGCCAACGATAGCATTGCTTCATTTAACAATGATTCCAAAACCCTAGGTAAATCACTTGCGTCCCGTTTGCCTGTTGAAAACCTGAGCTATGTCCTTGTTTTATCTGACGGACATATTGTGAATGGTTCCGATCTCATCAGTGGTGTCATAGAAGTTTTAGGTACTGATATTCCTGTTAGCGGAGGGATGGCGGGCGACGGTGATCAGTTTTCCCAAACGCTAAGTGGTCTTAATGATGAAATAGCTCCGGGAAATGTGATATTAATCGGGTTTTACGGGAATCGTTTGCAGGTTAGTATCAGTGTACAAAGAGGTTTTTCATTTTTCGGGCCCGAAAGAATGGTTACTAAATCGGAGAAGAATGTTCTTTTTGAAATAGACGGCGAAAACGCGCTTGAACTATACAAGCGTTACCTCGGACCGTTTGCCAGTGAGCTTCCCTCCTCCGCCTTATTGTTCCCTATTGCCATATTGAACGAAGCCGAAACAGAGCCGCTGGTAAGAACCATTCTTTCCATTGATGAATCAAAAGGCTCAATGACATTTGCCGGCAATCTTCCGGAAGGTTCAAGGATTCGTCTCATGAGATCAAATCTGAATCAGTTAATTGAAAAAGCCAAAACAGGAGGAGAAGAAGCTGCCCATCATTTTTCCCGTCCTCCTGCACTTGCCCTCGTCATGAATTGTGTTGGTAGAAAAACAATTCTTCAGTCGAGAAAAAACGAAGAAATTGAGGAACTTGCAAATGTATTTGACAGCCACACAAAGGTGGCCGGATTTTATACTTACGGAGAATTTTCATCCTGGGAAAATCCTGCCCTTGTTTGCGATCTGCATAATCAGACGGTGGTTGTTACAGTAATGGACGAGATTTAAAATATGATTCATCCACAACTTGCCAGATTGATTGACGGATTAAGTCCCGACTTACGGGAACAGGCTGCAGGCTGTGCAACAATCTGGGAAGCAATCAGTCGGAAATTTGAGGAGTACGACAAAAACATCCAACTGCTTGAGCATGCTTCTTCAGTTGCAGAGCAGGATTACCAGGATGTTTACCGGAATTTTAAAGACATAACAGAAAAACTCAATCGGTTGGTGAAAGACCGAACGGAAGAAAATGACCAGCTCATTCAGTTTCCTTTATTTAACCCCAACCCTGTTATTAGTACAGATTTAAAAGGTACAATCATTTTTCAAAATGATGCCAGTAAAAAATTAAAAGAAGCTTCTTATCAGAACAAACTGTATCTGATCGAAGATTTTTTCACCACAATCATTAAAGGATTAAAAGAGACCGGAAATTTTGAAATAAAATCAAACGGGAAGGTTTTCCTTATTTATTACAAAAAGATTGAACAGAACAACCGGATTAATTTTTACTTTTCGGATATTACTGAGTTGTGGGATCTTCAGCAAAAATCCTATGATAACTTTTACAGACTCAACAATTTTCTCGAGGCCACAGATTCTGTTCACTATATTATTTATTCCCGTCAGAAAGAGAAGAACTTCTTTACCTCAAGATGGCCTTTGCTTTTCGGATTTAATCCTGGAAAAACCGATGATCCGATTGAAGAAAAGAGAAAAACAATTGTCGATGAATCTTTAAAAGAATACGACGAGGCCATCCTGAAGATGGAGTTAAGTGGCCATGCCAAGCTTAAATACCAGGTAGTCAACAAAGTCACAAATAAGCGTATGTGGCTGGAAGAAGAAGTTAAAAAACGCTACGATCCTTTTATCAGCGACGAAGTTATCATTGGGAAGATAACAGATATTACCGGGGCTGAGATGTACCGTGAGTTTATCGCAGAATCTGAAAGCCGATTTAAAAATATTACGGATGCTCTTCCGGTAATGACATGGGTTTCTGATTACAATAACAGGGTCACCTATTCCAATAATCGAGTCAAGGAATTTTTTGGGAAGGGATTGGAGGAGATTAGGGGAATTAAAGAGTTTGAACAATATATCCACCCCGACTACAGAGATAAAGCCACAAAAGAGTGGCATGATAAAGTTTCAAATCATGACCAGATAAATGTAGAGTTTCAGGTTCTGGGAGCTGATGGCAAATACCATTACGTTCAGGAAATCGCCATTCCCCGCTTTTTAAACAATGGTGAATTTGTGGGATATATCGGCTCATTCTTTGACCTAACAAAAGAACATGAATACAGCAAACAGCTACAGGCTGATAAGAAGCAGTTTGAGTTGATTGCCCTTAACTCAAGCGACATTACTGTGATCACCGACTGGCAAGGATGCATTTCCTATATTTCACCGGGTGTTATGCGATTACTTGACTATGAAGCAGACGAGCTAGTTGGAAAAAATATTTTTTCGTATTTCTGTGATGAATGCCGCGCTACTTTAAGTCCTCTCATTTCTCCCGAAATGTTTCAGTCAAGCGACACACAAACATTTTCGTTTCGGTTAATGAAAAGAAACGGAGAGCTTTTATGGGTGGAAGCAGTAATGACTCCTTTCCTGCAGAATGATTTTCAAGATAAAAGCCAAGTCGTTCTGATGCATATCCGTGATATTCACGAACAGCAAATGGCATTTGATGCATTGAAATCAAGTGAAGAACGCTATAGAACACTGTTTCAGAATATGAATCTGGGTATTCTTCAGGTAGACAGCCAAGAGAATATCACGTTTGTAAATGAAGCCATGGAAAAAATTACCGGCTATGCATCTTCTGAAATGATTGGCAAAAAAACACCTGATGTTTTACTGAAAACAGAAGAACAAAAAGTCAATCTTCATCGAATACTGGAAGAAAGAAAAACAGGGAAAGCTTCGGTTTACGAGCTGAACATCACAAGAAAGAATGGAAGGCCGGCTACTATTGTTGTGAGCGGTGTTCCCCTATTAGACAATGCAGGTCGTTTTATTGGCGCCATTGGAATTAACTGGGATGTTACGGAAATCCGTGAGATAGAAAATCGCCTTCTGAATGAAAAAATAGATAAGGAAAAAAGCATCATTGAAGCGCGCCTACAGGCAGAAGAAGAACAAAGGGCGCAGATCGGCAGAGATTTGCATGACGGGGTTGGACAGATGCTGGCTTACATCACACTTTATCTAAATGTGATTAAGTCGAATGATTCTTACGGGTTAAAGGAGATTAATGAGATCGAAAAAACAGTAAAGAATACCCTGGAACAGGTTCGTACGCTATCCCGAACCCTTGCGCCACCTGCCATCCGAGATCTTGGCTTGCGTGATTCTGTAATTGAGCTCATAGACAGCTACGGTATTTTAACCAAACCTGTTTTACAGTTAAGTGTATATGCGCAAAAGAACGAGTACAGAATACCGCTTGAAATCAAAATCGTGCTCTACCGTATATTGCAGGAGCTTCTGAATAATACGTTTAAATATGCCAAGGCAGATACCATTTCAATCAAACTTTCTTTTGTAAAAAATAATCTTTGTCTTGACTTCGGAGATGATGGAAGAGGGTTTGATTTTGAAAAACAAAGAAAGGGTGTTGGCCTTGAAAGCATGAAATCGAGGGTTCTTTTTTATAAAGGAACAATTGATATTAAAACAGCATTGGGTAAAGGAACAAAGGTGTCGGTAAAGATCCCATGTAAACAAAAGCCAAACTTATTATCCGGTGAAATTGTTTCACCCAAAGAAGAACTTATTTAAATCAGAATCATTTTATAATTGAAAGGAAACACGAATAAAGAAAATGAAAAATAAAACAACGGTCATTATTGTAGACGATCATGTATTAATTGCGGAAACCTGGGCTACCCTAATTGGGCTGGATCCGAGATTTTCGGTGTTAAAGGTGTATGACAATACCCAAACCATGCTCGATGAAATAGCAGAGGTGCGACCCGATATTGTTTTGCTGGATATCAACGTATTTCCGATTTCCGGCTTCGATTCGGTTGAGCCCATACTGAAATATTCTCCGGGGTCAAAAATTATTGCTGTTTCAATGCATAATCAACTTTCTTTTGCCAAAAGGATGATTTCAAAAGGGGCGAAAGGGTATGTCACCAAAAATTCACCCAAAGATGAAATGTACCAGGCTATAGAAGATGTAATTGAGGGGAAAACTTATATCTGTAAGGAAATCTCGAGTAAGTTTACTGAAGCATTTATTACAGATGATGAGAGCAGCAAGTTGCAGACGCTCACGCAGCGGGAAATGGAAATCATCAAATTACTGAAGCAGGGAATGACCACGGATGAAATTGCAGCAAAGCTTTTTTTATCTCCCCGAACCGTAGATACACACAGAGGAAAGATTCTGAAAAAGCTGGGTTTGAAAAACAGCATTTCTCTAATTAAGCTGATTAATGAGCATTTTCCTGATTTATAACAGCAGAAAGCTGTTTTATATCATTAAAATAATTTTAAAAACTCATATTTGTCATTGACTTTGAGTAATCGGGTATTTACTTTTACCGACTTTTAAAACTAGCCAAATGATTAATTCCCCTGTTTTTAAAAAGGCATCTACCATTTTACTGGAAGATGACATGGTTGCCCGTCTTACTCTTGAAAACTTTTGTCAGAATTATCCCGGTATCGAGTTAAAAAAAGACTTTGAAGACATCGGTGAAGCGATTGATTATCTCAAAGATCATCATGTAGATCTTGTTTTTCTTGATATACAACTTCGGTCGAGTAACGGATTCGATTTACTCAAATACCTTCCGGCAGATACCAAAGTGATTGTTACCACTGCAGATCCCGAAAATAAAGAGCTTGCTAAAAAGTATTCCGTTTCTGACTGTTTGATTAAACCCATTTCCCTAGAAGCTTTTCAGAAAAGTGTATCGCGAATTCAGGAGTGAAAAATAATCAGATCAGTTGCCGGTATAAAGAAGATTTTAGGCGTTGCTATCTAAAAGTTCTTTGATCATTGCTTTGCTCAGGGGTTTTTCGCGGTATCCTTTCACGAAGGGAAAAGCCATTGCTTTTTCCCGGTCGCTTTCAAACAGGGAAGAGGATACCATATATAGCTGTATTTTTTTTAAGTCGGAAATTTCCGTTTCCAGACGACTCAGAAGTTCAAATCCGGTTATTTCCGGCATATTGATATCTACAAACAGGATCACCGGGTCAGATTCTTCTAAAGAAGCGAGTTCTTTCATTTTTTTCAGACCTTCTTCTGCAGATAAGATGATAATCACTTCGGCGGATGGATCAACGGAAAGGATCACTTGCCGGTGAATAAAGTTGATCATTTCATCATCATCAATCAGAATAAACTTGGTCATGCTTCTTTTTGATATTCCGGCAAGGTAACCCTAAACAGACTTCCCGTTTCCTCTGATGTGATTAACTCAAGCTTGCCGTTTAATTTATCAACTATTTGTTTGCAAATATAGAGACCCAGTCCTGTTCCGGTGCTGGTGTTGCTAGCGCGGAAGAACATATCGAAAATTTTATCTTTATTTTTTTCAGCGACTCCCTCTCCGTTGTCTTCTACTTCGATGATGATCTGGCCATTCATTTTGCTGACACGAAATTCAACAAAAGAAGCCGCGTCTTTTGTTTTTTTACGATATTTAACAGCATTGCCAATCAGGTTTCGCAACAATGTATGTAATCTTGCGCGATCAGACATGAAGGTTTTGGTGTCATGCAATTTCATTCTAAAATCGAAATCTTCATCGACACTGAATTTCAAATCTTCATAAATCTCTTCAATGATGAGTCCGATATCTGTTGACTCATATTGCACTTCCATCCGGGCGTTTCTCGAATATTCAAGAATTTCCTTGATAATATCGTCGAGCCGGTGAATACTTTTTTCTGCCATGCGCAGATAACTATCAACTTGCGGGTCGAGATGTTCAATATCAAATACCAAAGCAAGCAGGCCTTTAATTGAAAGCAATGGCGAACGCAGGTCGTGCGAAACGGAATAGACAAAACGATCCAGTTCGGAATTCGTATGTTGCAGTTCGTTGTTTTTAGTTTGAATTGACAACTGCATTTCTTTTTCTTTGGTTACATCAATAGATGTACCGAGTAATTGTAAAAGATTTCCCTCGGAATCCCGTTCTGCAATTGTCACCGTTTTCAGATAGCGTAATGCTCCATTGTCTTTTCTGATAATACGTAAATCACTTTCTACTATCGATCCTTCCCCTTTTATCAGCCGGTCTATGCCGAGAAATGTTGGTTCTTTGTCTTCCCAGTATATTGAGGCTTGCCAAAAGCCATATAAGTCATTTTCAATTTCGGCTCTTTTTGCTCCATACTGCGAAATCATAATATCATTCCAGATGGTTTCATTCTTCACAACATCCCACACCCAAATTCCAATATCTGCCTGCTCGGAAATCAGATTGAAACGATTATTAATGCGTATGATTTCTTCTTTTTGATTTATATCCTGCGTAATGTCTCGCTGTAGAGAAACAAAATTAATCAACTCGTTTTTATCATTAAACACCGGATTTATTTCCAGCTGATTGATATAGATTGTGCCGTCTTTTTTTCTGTTAGGCACAATAGTTTCTACGTATTTGTTTTCTTTTAATTTTTCGCGAAGCAAATCGAAACCAGAATGAATATACCCCTCCGGTTGTAAAAAATCTTTTGGTTTTTTGTTGATGATTTCATCAAGTCGATATCCTGTAATATTGGTAAGAGCTTCATTTACCCATTCAACATGTCCCTTGTTGTCTGTGATAATTACGCCACTTTTAGTTTTTGTGGCAATCAGAGACAATTTCGCTAACTCCTCGTTTTGTTTGTTTAGTTGATGCGACTTTTCAAAAAGTGTCTGTTGAATTTTATTACTAACAGAAAGAATGAAAATAATTTCAAAAGTAGTTGCAAGGGCCGCGCCGAAAAAATTAACAAACATATCCACCTCCAAATTCCTGCCAGTCAGTTTCTCTTCAAATTGAATATCGGTAGTTAGGAAAAAACAAAGAGCAATAAAAATATACGCCGTCAGAATGTGTGCGTAAATTCTTTCCCTTCCAAAGAAAGTAAGCTGGGTGCCAACCAGGATGGGTATATAAAAAGCAAGCACCCCATTTTCCGGAGAATGAACCATACTGAGCAGGCCCACAATGGTGGTTACCTGAAACAGGTTCATCACTTTGGATATAATTTTATACCCCTTGAGATATAAAATATATTCTATAGAAACAAAAACCATCGGAACGATCGTCATGATCATTTCTGTATATGAACCTTGTATATAATTGAAGATGGTATAGGCGCCGGAATAGAAAAATAATAAAGCCAGCAGTAATACATGAAGCGTATTTCCTTTCTGAACAAGGATATCGAGCTCGGGTGCGTTTTCGTAAGGATCATATTTTCTGGAGAAATAATCCTTCACCTTAGGAGATAAAAGAGGCATGTATTTTTTTGCTTACTTTGTTTGCTCTGTGTGAAATTGAACCACAGAATAATCAGACAAGGTACAATTTTGATCTGTATAAATACTGATTTTACAAGACAAGATTCCTTGTGTTTTATATTTAAAGTTGTATATTATGTAGTTGTACTTGCGGACTATACGTTTAAATACGTACTGTATTTGGGTTACTGGTTATGTGTTTCGACTTACTAGACCACCAATTCGTTATTCGCCAGCATCTTTCGATGCAGTTCGACTTCGCTTGCAACTTATAGCTCATTTATGTCATTAATTTTGTAGAAGTTATATAGCACAATCACTCGTAAAAAATATATTCATGTTAAAATCTGTTCTTCTTGTTAAAAAGGCCAACCCGCCTCATATGGTTGGAGACGGATTTCCGGTTGTAGGATATATCGATTCTTCGCTGTGGGAAAAGTTAAGTCCATTCTTAATGCTTGACTATATCACCCGCCGCGAATTTTCACCAACCATTCACCCACGTGGTGTGGACGTTCACCCGCATAAAGGGTTTGAAACAGTGAGTATATTGTGGGAAGGCGCTTTGGCGCATGAAGACAGTACAGGTGCAAAAGGCGTTATTAAAGCAGGTGATGTGCAATGGATGACTGCCGGATCGGGCATTTTGCACAAGGAGTTTCATGAAGAGGAATTTAGTCGCAAGGGGGGTGTATTACATGGTGCCCAGTTATGGGTGAATCTTCCTGCACAATATAAAAATACTCCACCATCGTATCAGGATCTTCCTGCAACATCTATTCCAGTTGTTTCTTTTGATGAAGGAAAAGGCAGGGTTCGTGTGATTGCAGGTGAATGTATGGGTACAAAAGGTCCTGCACAAACCTTTACCAGAATCAATGTGTGGGATATGAATATGCAAACCGGTTGCAGGACAATGTTTTCATTTTCGGAGGGTGATACGGCAGCGGTGCTGGTATTATCGGGTACGATTGAAGCAAACGGAGAACGGGTTGCCAGGGCCGGGGAAATGATTGTATTTCAGGAAATAGGAACAGATATTTCTCTTGAATCAAATAATGATGCACATCTTTTGATATTAAGCGGAGAACCTATCCGTGAACCTATTGCTGCATACGGGCCTTTTGTAATGAATACCCAGGAGGAAATCAGATCAGCCATATCGGATTATCATGCCGGCGCGTTTGGGTATCTGGCATAATAATAAGGATGTTTTATGAAGAAAGAAAATCACTGTAAAATACCAGGGAAAATCATTTGTATGTGGTTAGGTGATTAAATTAATTTGTATTACCAACATCGCCCACGAATAAAAACGTTCATCCGCCAATTAATTCTATAGCCCACGAATTAATTCGTGGGCTATAGAATTAATTCGTGGGCTTGGGAAAATAAATATCCCATCATGTCACATTCGTTTAATAAAATATGGATACACGCCATTTGGTCAACCAAATACCGAACGCCTTTTATTCATTATCATGTTGAGAATAAAATCTATCAATTTATTTCTGATCAATTACGTGAACAAGGCTGTTATATAAAAATCATCAATGGCATGCCCGATCATATTCATTGTTTGTTTTTGTTGAATCCAAAAAAATCAATCACTGAAGTAATCAAACAAATAAAAGGCAGCAGCTCTCGTTATATAAATCAAAACAATTTAATTAATGATAGTTTTGCCTGGCAAGTCGGATATGCTGCTTATTCTGTTTCAGAATCTGTTGTTGATAAGGTATTTCAATACATACAAAATCAAAAGCATCATCATGCCAAAAAAACATTTCAGGAATAATATAATTTTTTCACCCAAATGAATGAACCAAGAAAAGAATAATAAAAACAATATTTCGATTAAAAAAGCAATAATTAAAATGACATCTTTTATAGAACATTTCGATAGCCTTTTCGGTATAAGAGGTACAATCTTCTACACATACTCTCCAATTCCCAGCTCTGCTTTTTTGCCCCGGATGTTTTTAAAAAAGGCATGAATTTTTCTGAAATCGTCTTCCTTGTT
>JBIIPV010000276.1:0-2661 GCA_044342435.1 Lacibacter sp.
CAATTACTAAATCGTTCATTCATGAAATGGCTCCTGTATATTATACTTTGTTTGATTTGGGGGAGTTCCTTCATCTTGATGAAAGAAGGCCTGGTTAAACTCAGTGCATACGAAGTAGCTGCTATACGAATGCTATCTGCAGGAATTATTTCTTTGCCTTTTGCTTATCGGTCGTTACAGGATCTTTCAAAGAAACAGCGAGCATATAGCATTTTAACCGGTTTGCTTGGCAGTTATCTGCCGGCAATTTTATTCTGTGTCGCCGAAACAAAAATCGACAGTGCTTTGGCCGGCATGCTCAATGCCCTGACCCCTTTATTCGTTTTGGTGATAGGCTTTTTATTTTTCGGATTAAAGATGGTCAGAGAAAAACTCCTGGGAGTACTAATCGGATTTGCCGGAATGATTGTATTATTCTTCAACCAAACCGGTTCATTGAATTTTGGGCAATTGCCTTTTTTGCTTCTGATAGTTATAGCAACCATTTGTTATGGGATCAATGTAAATATTGCGGGCAGATTCTTACAGGGTGTCAAACCATTAGCCATTGCATCCGTTGCCTTTACTTTTCTGATCCCCCTTTCTGTTATTCTATTGTGGAGTCAAGGATTTTTTGGGCATGTTTTCACAGATGATAAAATCATCCTTTCCATAGGATCTGCCGCTGTTTTGGGGATCACCGGTACAGCCATTGCCACCATCCTGTTTTATATGCTCATGAAGAAAGCCGGGCCACTATTCTCTTCAATGGTTACGTATGGCATTCCATTTGTGGCCGTTGCCTGGGGATACGTTTACGGTGAAAAAATAACATTTGTTCAGATAGCAGGTCTGATGATTATTCTGTCTGGCGTGTACGTTGTAAACAGATTTAATGCAAAAGGAATTAAATAAAACCAAGGGAGGGTTTAAACACTCATAATTTCCTTTTCTTTTGCTTCGAGATGCTTTTCCACAAGGGCCGAATATTGATCAGTCAGTACCTGCACGTCCTTTTCGGTATCCTTCGCCACATCTTCACTCAATCCTTCTTTTTGCAGTTTTTTGATCTGCTCTATGGCTTCACGCCGGCCACTACGAATTCCAACTTTGGAATGTTCCCCTTCTGCATTCACTCTTTTAACCAATTCTTTTCTTCTCTCCTCTGTAAGCGGCGGCAGAAAAAGACGGATGATATTTCCATCATTTTGCGGAGTCAGCCCAATATTGGCATTGATGATGGCTCTTTCTATCGGCTGTAACATATTTTTTTCCCAAGGTTGAATTGTCAAAGTTCTGGCATCAGCAACGCTGATGTTTCCTACTTGCCCGATTGGTGTAGGAGCCCCATAATAATCTACTATGATGCCATCGAGCATATTCGGATTCGCCCTTCCTGCACGAATTTTTACCAATTCTGCTTCCAGATGCTGGATGCTTTTTTTCATTGACGATTCCACATCTTCCATAACTAATTCCAATTGCTGATTGATGTCAGACATACTTAAATATTTTAAAATGCAAACCTAATAAAATTTGAAATGCATTGAAGTGAAATTCGGAGAAAGGATCCGGAATTACTTAGATTGATCCTTTGTCACTACGTCGTCCGTAGAAGTATGCAGGTTAATGATCTTCATATCTTCTTTATTGTCAGAAATTTGATTCTTCGCAAAGAGACTGGATTTTTTGTTTTTGCCGGAATAGATCAGAACTGCAATGACGGAAAACCCTAATGTAACAAGACTGATGAGCAGGGTGGTATTTCCCAATGAACGAAAAGTGTAAGTAAGCAATATCACCACAACGTTGAATAGCAATAAAAAAGCAGTTACGGCAGGATGACTGAAGCCTTTATCCAACAACAAATGATGTACATGATTTCTATCCGGACTGAACGGAGATCTTCTTTGGAGAATTCGGAAAGAAAAAATCCGGAGTGTATCAAACAATGGAATAAAAAGAACGGCAAACCCAATTGCGGGAGCTGAGGGCAGGTAGAAGGCAGCACCGGGCTGGCAGGCTATTTCAATGAATTTAACAACCAAAATGGCATTCACCATGCCTAGCAGCAGAGAACCTGTATCTCCCATGAAAATTTTAGCGGGCGATACATTATAAATCAGAAAGGAGAGGATACTTCCTGCAAGAGAAAAAGCAAGAATTGAATAAAAGAGTTCCCCTGAAAACATGAAAAAAGCGCCAAAAAGCAAAGTAGAAAGAATGCCCAGAGAACCTGCCAGGCCATCTACACCATCAATTAAATTGAAGGAATTGATGATGACAATAAAAGTAAAAAAGGTAAATATGTAACTCCATAAGGGATTTAACTCGTAGATCCCCAAAAAACCATGCATACCCGAAATCAGCAAATCTCCTTTAAATATGAGAATTGCTGCGGCAGCAAGCTGACCGATCATTTTTTTTAATGCTGTCAGATCCACAATATCATCCTTGAGTCCCAGAAAAAAAATAATGAGAAAAGCGAGAAGCAGATATTGTAATTCTGAATGCAGCCCCTGGGGCGTAACAAATAAAACTGCGATAACAAATCCGGCGAAAATGCCTACTCCACCTAGTGTAGGTATGGGTGTATGGTGATGTTTGCGATCATCCGGCAGGTCATACAAATGCTTGATTTCTGCCAGTCTGATTAAGACAGGTATTGATAAAAAAGTAATC
>JBIIPV010000277.1:0-2658 GCA_044342435.1 Lacibacter sp.
CACCATTTCGGAAGTCGAACTTTTACCTGTATCGCTGATACCCCATTCAAATTTATCGGTCTGTGGTTCGCGATGGTGATCTATGAGTATTTTTTTAGCAGATGCCGACTCAAGTTCAGGCATCATTTTTTTTGTACGGCTTAGGGTGTTGAAGTCCAGACAAAAAATCCAGTCTGCCTGAGAAATTGCACTCCTCGACTTTTCGGTTTCGCGTTCATAATCAAGAACCAGTTGGCAACCCGGCATCCAGTTTAGAAACGCAGCCCAGTTTGTCGGTGAAATCACCTGCACTTCATGCCCGAGCTGATTGAGCAAATGATAAAGGCCGAGAGACGACCCCATTGCATCGGGATCAGGCTTTTGATGCGTGGTGATGACGATCTTTTTTGGATCGTTCAGTAATGAAAATATTTCTGTAATTGGCTTCATGGAATGCCTGCAAATGTAGGGCAAAATGACTCCCCCTCATCCCGTAATAGGGGTATTATTTACAATTTCAAATTCAGAATCGATAATGGATGAATCCGAAGCCTTACTTTTGCCACGCAAAAAATAAATATATGAGTAACAGGACATTTACCATGATCAAACCCGATGCGATGAAAAACGGACATGCGGGAAAAATTATTGACCACATCATCGGCGGGGGCTTCCGGATTGTTGCCCTGAAACAACTACAACTGAGTGCCGGCAAAGCTGGAGAGTTTTATGCAGTTCATAAAGAGCGTCCTTTTTACGGAGAGCTAGTTGAGTTCATGAGCAGCGGACCGATTATCGCTGCAATCCTCGAAAAAGACAATGCAGTTGCTGATTTCAGAAAACAGATAGGCGCCACAGATCCTTCAAAAGCAGATGAAGGAACCATCCGTAAATTATATGCAACTTCCGTTGGCGAAAATGCCATTCACGGTAGCGACAGCGATGAAAATGCGGCGATTGAAGGAAGTTTCTTCTTCAGCGGATTGGAACAATTCTAATTTTGTTTTGCATTAAATAAAAGAGCCTCCTTTCGGAGGCTTTTCTTATTTATTTTATGATGTAACTACATCACATTTTCAATCACCATCGCACTCGCTCCTCCTCCTCCGTTACAAATACCAGCTGCTCCATAACGGGCATTGTTGGCTTTCAACACATGAATCAACGTCACAATAATCCGCGCGCCGCTTGCTCCAAGTGGATGACCCAGCGATACCGCACCTCCGTGCGCGTTTACTTTTGAAGGATCGAGTTTAAGGCGACGAGTATTCTCGATACCAACTACGGAGAAAGCTTCATTCAACTCCCAATATTCAATGTCTTCCATCTTTAACCCGGCTTTGGCAACAGCCTTCGGTGCTGCTAAAGAAGGTGTAGTTGTAAACCATTCCGGCGCTTGTTCCGCATCGGCATAACCAATCACTTTTGCGATTGGTTTCAAGCCTAACTCTTCCGCTTTTTCCTTGCTCATCAGAATCAAAGCTGCTGCCCCATCATTCATGGTACTCGCATTCGCAGCTGTTACTGTTCCATCTTTCTGAAAAGCAGGATTCAAAGAAGGTATCTTATCAAATTTCACATTGAAAGGCTCTTCATCTTTTGCAAATACAACAGGGTCCCCTTTACGTTGAGGTATCTCTACCGGCACAATTTCATCTTGGAATAATCCTTTCTCCCAGGCCGACTGAGATCTTTTGTAACTCTCAATTGCAAAAGCATCCTGATCTTCCCGGCTGATGCCACACTCACGTGCACATAACTCAGCGGCGTTGCCCATCGCCTTTCCGTCATACACATCAGTCAAACCATCCTTCGCCAACCCATCGGTAAGTGTAACATTTCCGTATTTATTTCCCCACCTCATATTTTCGGAATAAAAAGGCACATTGCTCATGCTTTCCATTCCCCCCGCAATCACTACATGTGCATCTCCAAGTAAAATGCTTTGTGCAGCCTGTGCAATGGCTTTCATTCCACTGGCACATACTTTATTGATGGTTGTGCAATTGACTTCATTGGGCAAACCGGCGAACTTTGCAGCCTGACGAGCAGGAGCTTGACCGAGATTAGCCTGAAGCACACTTCCCATTAAAACATCTTCTACTTGTTCCGGAGACAAGCCGGCTTTTGACAATGCTCCTTTGATGGCAACAGCGCCAAGCTGAGTGGCAGATAAACTTTTTAGGCTTCCTCCAAAACTACCCATCGGGGTGCGGACAGCCGCAATGATGTAAACTTCTTTAGACATAGTGCAAGAATCGTTTGATTTAGATGCGGCGAAGGTAAGAAAGAATGTGGGGATGTGAATATCTCAAAACCCCTAAACTTTTTATTTAATACTTTAATAAATCATAGATCTCTGCTATGAAAAATGATTATCTTGAAGCATTCTTTTTTAGCAAGATTATCAACTTATCACAACATGATGTATAAACTTTTAGCTGTTATTTTTTTAATGATCATAAACAGCTGCTCCAAACAAGAACTGACAACACAAACTCAAGAAAATCAACCCAAAATAAAAAACAGTCAAGGTTCCGATATGCTGACAAACGGCAAAACCGCTCCGTCAGTTGTAACTTATTTGACAGGCAGCAGCACAGACGTAACCACTACCACATCAGGAGGTTTGTTATTGATGGGAGGAAGCACTGATGTGGATGTAGCCATTAAATGGTT
>JBIIPV010000278.1:0-2657 GCA_044342435.1 Lacibacter sp.
TGAACCCATAGTTGGGCAAATTACGAACTCGAGATTTAATTTTGTTGTTTCAGATAAAAATCCTGATTTCAACCCGTGTTTCCCCGGATGAGAAGCGCGGCTTCACAGTTTTACATAAATTGCACATCTTGTATGGATCAATTCATCGTTTCAGCTAGAAAATACCGCCCGCAAACTTTCGATACCGTTGTGGGGCAAAGTCATATTACCACCACCTTAAAGAATGCCATTGCGCAAAACCACCTCGCACACGCATTTTTATTTTGCGGGCCAAGAGGCGTTGGTAAGACAACCTGTGCTAGAATTCTGGCCAAAACAATTAACTGTGAACAAAGACTTCCGAATGGTGAAGCCTGCGACCAATGCGCGAACTGCCTGTCGTTCAACGGCGGCATCAGCCTTAACATTCACGAACTGGATGCCGCAAGCAATAATTCGGTAGAAGATATACGAGATCTCACAGATCAGGTACGTATCCCACCCCAATCTGGCAACTATAAAGTATATATTATTGATGAGGTGCACATGCTTTCTGCCAGTGCCTTCAATGCATTTCTTAAAACACTGGAAGAGCCTCCACCTTATGCTTTATTCATTCTCGCCACAACTGAAAAACACAAAATTCTACCTACAATTCTGAGCCGTTGTCAAATTTTTGATTTTAAACGAATTACTTCGGCCGACACAGTTGCACACCTCCAGGGAATCGCAGCAAAGGAAGGAATCGAAGCAGAAAAAGCTGCGCTTGAAATCATCGCCCAAAAAAGTGAAGGGTGCATGCGCGACTCCCTGAGTATCCTTGATAAAATTGTGAGCTTTACCGGAGGACAAGTGACCTATCGTGAAACCATCGAGCACCTGAATATTCTTGACGCAGATTACTTTTTCCGTTTTCTTGAAAAAATGCAACAACAGGAATTAAATGAAGTGCTTTTGTTGTTTGATGCAATTAACCACAAAGGATTTGACGGAGACACCGTGCTGAATAGTTTTGCCGAGTTTTTAAGAAACCTGCTTGTTTCCAAAGACGAAAAAGTAGTTGTGCTCCTCGAAGCTGTAGAAAGTTTTAAAGACCGCTACCGAAATACAGCCAAAGAAGTTTCAACCTCCTGGATTATCAGTGCCCTTAGTTTAATCAATGAATCGGAAATTCAATATAAGCAGGCCAGAAACAAAAGGCTTCACATCGAAATGACATTGATCAAACTGACCTACCTCTCTCAGGCGCTGGATAGTGCAGGCGGAAAAAAAAAACTGAATAAAGACGCAAAACCCGTTCTCTTCAGACAAATCAAACCTTATACGTCTGCCGCCAGACAAACTGGTCTGAAAGAGAAAGAAGCTCCTTCAAAACCTGTTGTGTCTATTCAAACTGATTCCAAACAGGTAGCCTCTTCAAAATCACCACTTCCCACCCCACCTCCTCCTGCTCCGAATTCAGCTGTTACGAAGCCTCATATCTCCCCGCCTTCTCCGGGAAAGCTGGCCGCCATCAGAGGTAAAGTGGCAGAGTCTGCCGGGCAGAAAAAAGAAGCCAGAAAACTTGACACAGATTCACTGTCGCAGGCTTGGGCAAACTTTGTGGTACAATTGCGAAGCATCCAGAAGCTATCCGCCGCCACCAATTTTGAGATGATGATTCCCAGAATTGCCGCTGACGACATGATCGAAATCGAATGCCCGGGCGATATCCAGATGGGCTTTTTGAGACAGGAAAAATCACAACTGGTTGACCATCTGCAAACTTTTTTTTCTAATCCGGTGCTTACGATAGAACCAATCCTGTCTGAAACAGCAGAGGATACAGCACCCCCACCCGCCCTTTTTTCAACCAAAGAACAATTTTTGAAGCTAATTGAAAAATACCCCCTTGTAAAATCAATGAAAGACCGCCTGAATCTGGAACTTGACTACTAATTAACTGCTTTTTTTGAAAAGCTTTTCACGTTTAAAAATCGATTTCATCATTTTGCGTTAATTTCACGCCCCAATTACGACCAAAAAACAGCGATTATGGCAGAAGTTATTCGGATGCCCCTGCTCAGTGATACGATGACAGAGGGAAAAATTGTAGCATGGAACAAGAAAGTAGGCGATAAGGTGAAGAGTGATGATTCGCTTGCAGATGTAGAAACGGACAAAGCCACCATGGAAGTGGTTGGATATGCAGAGGGCACTTTGCTTTATGTTGGAGTAGAAGCAGGGAAAGCTGCTAAAGTAAATGACATCATCGCCATTGTAGGGAAAGAAGGAGAAGATATCAGTAGTTTACTGGATACTCCAACTTCAACACCATCTACACCAACAAATTCAGCTCCTCAACAAACCGTTTCAGCCTCATCAGGTGCTGATGCGGAAAAAATCGCTCGTGATTTGGGTGTAACCGTCATCAGAATGCCATTGCTCAGTGATACTATGACTGAAGGAAAGATTGTGGGCTGGAATAAACAAATAGGAGATGCTGTTAAGTCGGACGACAGCCTCGCAGATGTTGAAACAGATAAAGCTACCATGGAAGTGGTTCCGTATGCGGATGGCACTCTTTTATATCAGGGTGTAGAAGCCGGAAAAGCAGCGAAAGTCAATGATGTAATTGCTATCATCGGAAAAAGCGGTACAGATATCAGCGGATTACTTGCTGCTATTAAGGAAAACGG
>JBIIPV010000279.1:0-2649 GCA_044342435.1 Lacibacter sp.
GGGTTTTAGCAGTGAGGGGATTACTGCCATTGGTAAGGTATTTCGGAGAAATTCTTTACGTTTCATTTTAAAAGTTGCGCGTTACGGGCGAAGTCCGACCGCTTCGAAGAAGCGGGCGGATTATGATTTGTTTAAGTTAATTGATACTCTGCCAAGTTCATTAAATATTTATACAATCCGGCTAATCGCACCAACACAATATTATAATTCATCGTCGTTGGATTTCCTACATACGTCTGCCAGGCTGTTGACCAATAGTAATCCTGATCCTGTCCTGTTAATAAAAAATCACGCTTCAGTTGTGTCTTTATATTTTCAGAAAGAGGAATCATCAACATACGATCCGTCACTTCATTAATCAATGCATTCGGATCAGAAGGATTGGATAAAGAGGCTGTATAACCCACCACGTCAATAATCAGTTTGAAATTATTAGCCGTGTATCCACTCGTCACCAATACATCACTCAATTGATTTCGTTTTGGTAAGGTATCCGCATTCACCCATAACTCATAGTACTGCGGAATCTGATAATAAGCAGGCCATCCTGCTACGCTGGGAGGATCACCTAAATTTTGTTGTAAAGCTGCAGCAACACTCCAGGTAAAATTCCAGAATGAATAAGAATTTACCACATCCGTTGTAGGAGGAAATACGACATTCCATTCGCGACATAAAGTGATGACATGATCTAGCGGTGATTTGATCTGCGCACCTCTGTTCAACACATCGTAAAAATGTTCACTCTTGAATAGTTGAGATAAAACAGGTTTGATCTCCCAGTTATTAGTTCGAAGTGTGAGTGCGAGTGGTTCAATCACATTCTGCATCGCAGTTGCATCAATTTCACTATATACAAAAAAACGATAGAGTCTTTTCACGATATGCCTCGACACCTCTGTACTTTTTGAAAAGATCATATTGATCAGATCATTGATCTCCTGTGCGCCGCCTGTTGCACCGGTTCTTCCTGTGATCACCGTATTATTATAGAAAGAAGAAAACTGTTTGTTTGTGGTATCGTGCCTTGACTCTGTATAAAAAGAAGGAAACGTTGCATCATTTGGATTCACACGCCAGCCGGTAAGCACCTTCGCTGCTGCAATTACATCCGCCTCTGTGTAATTAGGATTATTCTCTTTTCCCAGTGTAAATAATTCCTGTAATTCCCTTGCATAGTTTTCATCCGGTGCTGCATCTCTGTTTAACCGACCATTGAGATAGATGAGCATCGTAGGGTCCAATGTGATATCATAGACGAATTGCTTTGCATTTCCAAGTGAGCGATTACGTAGTAGAGTAATATACTTGTAATAAAAATTACCATTTGATACTTCCACCATCTCCGTAGAAAAAAAATGATGCCAAAAGATGGTCATCTTTTCTCTGATGCTCCTGTCCTGATTCAACAGGTTGCCTGTCCACCATTTTTTTAAAGATGCCAAACGACGACTCTGTATTGTACCGTCATTATTAATACTATTCACCCATGTAGTTCCAAAAGCCACATCGTTATCCGGTGTAGTGGCATTGGTGATATCGTAATCTTTTAACGGAGGAGAAGGAAGTGATGCTGTGGGGTTGAGCAGTTCATCAACTGCCTGACTCATCGTCTTACCCAAAAAATATTGAATGTCTGCAGGCCTAGCACCGAACATTGTCCGCTTCAGCAAATGAATAACTTCTTTAGTAGCCCAGCTACCTGTGTATGGCTGAATACCGCTTGAAGTTCGCGCAGGAAGATCTATTCGCTCTCTTTGTAAAGAAACCGTTTCGTTATTTGATTTACCGCCTTTTAAAAAAGAACGCCTGTCCATGTCTTAATTTTAAATCGAAGTTTTAATTGACTATAAAAAGGAACAATGGTTTAATAGATGATTATAAAGATACATGTTTAGCTTTAAGGGTTACGTGGTATCGACTCACAGACTTACGGACTCTTACAACCTTTCTATAATCCCCGCTATCCCCTGACCACCACCAACGCAAGCTGTTACCATTCCATATTTCTTATTCAGTCTTTTCAGATCATCTGCAATCTGAATCGTTAGCTTCGCTCCGGTGCAACCCAATGGGTGACCAAGCGCAATAGCACCACCATTGATATTAACGATATCAGGATTCAGATTTGCTTTTCTGATGACGGCTAATGCCTGCGATGCAAATGCCTCATTCAATTCAATCAGATCAATCTGACCTAAACTCATCCCACATTGCTTCAATGCTTTTGGAATGGCTTCCACAGGCCCAATTCCCATAATACGAGGAGGTACTCCCGCAACAGCCGAACTTACTAATCTAGCTATAGGTTGTAATTGTAAAGATTTCACCAAAGACTCACTCACGACTAAAACAAAAGCAGATCCGTCGCTTGTCTGCGAAGAGTTACCGGCAGTGATTGAGCCATTCACTGCAAATGCAGGTTTCAGTTTAGATAACCCATCTGTGGTTGTATCTGCACGTACGCCTTCATCTGTATCCACTAAATAATTTCTTGTCTTCTTTTTGCCTTCTTCATTGAGATAAATTTCTTCCACTGTTACCGGAAGAATACCAGATTTAAAATATCCGTTTTCAATCGCCTGCTTTGCTTTCATGTGCGACCGATATGCAAATTCATCCTGATCTGTTCTGCTGATTTCATATTCC
>JBIIPV010000280.1:0-2646 GCA_044342435.1 Lacibacter sp.
TTCTTTCTTTACAATAGGCACTCCGATTCTTTCACTCCAGATGGTCAACTGATCTACAGCCGCTGCTCTGAATGTATCTGCTGCACCCAGCATCACTGATTTCCCTGCCGATTTGAATTGGTGTGCCAGTTTCCCAATCGTGGTGGTCTTGCCAACTCCATTCACCCCAACAACCAGAATCACAAACGGCTTTTTTGATGTATGGATCGGATCAGCTGTTTTATCTTCAGGCTTCTCTGTTAGTATGCCTTGAATTTCCTCCTGCAAAATCTGATTTAACTCAGATGTACCTACATATTTATCCCTTGCTACTCTTTTTTCAATACGCTCAATGATCTCTACTGTTGTTTCAAGTCCAACATCTGCCCCCACAAGCGCCTCCTCCAGTTGATCCAGCACCTCAGCATCCACCGTACTTTTACCGGCAAATGCTCTTGTAATCTTTCCCAGAAAGCCCTCCTTAGTTTTTTGCAAACCCTGATCAAGGCTTTCTTTTTCTTTTTTCCCGAATAGCTTATCAAAAAATCCCATATTGCTTTTTTGTTTATGTCTTAAAAAGAAAAAGCTGTCACGTGAATGACAGCTGAATACAATATAAAAAATTGCATGAATATTATTTCTGAGCCAGGTAATCTTTTACCTTGTCCTTGTGAACAATCGCTTCTTTAAAAGTATAAGCGCCTGTTTTTGGACTACGAACAGCCTTGATTACTTTGCTCCAGTTTTTTGCTTCTGCTGCAGCTTTCTGGTCTTTTGTCTTAATCGCCGTTTTTGCCTGCTTTGCCATATAAATGCGTTAATAATGTTTAAATAAAAAGTATTTTATTACTTGATCTCTTTGTGAACCGTTACTTTCTTCAGAATGGGATTGTATTTTTTCAACTCAAGACGCTCCGGCGTATTTTTTTTATTCTTTTTTGAAATATAACGGCTCGTTCCGGGCTTACCGGAAGTTTTATGCTCTGTGCATTCCAGGATGACCTGTACTCTGTTGCCTTTCTTTGCCATAATTAAATAGGTTTATAAAATTAAATTTCGACTCCTTTCGCACGCAGTTCTTTCACAACATTATACAAACCGCGTTTATTGATGGTGCGTATGCCTTCGGTTGACAATTTAATCGTCACCCATTTATCTTCCTCAGCAAGATAAAAACGCTTTTTTTGCAGATTAGGCAAAAAACGACGTTTTGTCTTGATATTTGAGTGCGAAACTTTATTACCTGTCACCGGCACTTTCCCTGTAAGCTGACATACTCTTGCCATATAGCTGAATTTTTGGATCGCAAAGGTAGGTAAATCAGATGGAATTCCGACTATTTTTTTATAATTATTCAGGACTCCCTTCCGGAGGTGACCAATGTCACTTGTAGAATAAAGCAGCAAAGCTAGTTTCGTATCTGATTTATTGCCCTTAAATCTGTTTATAATGAAAAAAAACATGGGAGGTACAGATAAAATTGTTCGACTGCTGACAGCAGCCGTGTTGGTTATTTTGAACACAGAGGGAATCCTGACCGGTACTTTTAGGTGGCTCTCACTCGCATTTACCGGTATTTTAGTCGCAACAAGTTTGATCAGTTTTTGTCCTCTTTATACCCTATTGGGAATTAATACCTGTAAAAAAACATCCACATGAGCAACTTCAATAAAATCATAGAAAGTGAAACTCCAGTACTGGTGGATTTTCATGCCACCTGGTGCGGCCCCTGTAAAGTAATGGCACCTGAACTTAATAAGTTAAAAGAGGTATTGGGCGAAGGCATTCGCATTCTTAAAATTGATGTTGAACGAAATCCCGGAACCGCAGGACATTACCAGGTGAGTGGTGTACCCACCCTCATTCTTTTTCAAAATGGCCGCATTTTGTGGCGACAAAGCGGCGCCATGAGTGCCGGACAACTCTCGCAAATCATTCGTCAGTATACCGGAGTTGGGGTCTGAGATTTTCAAGGAATATTATTATAAAGCAACCACTCCGAAAAAGAGAATAATTTCCAGGGAAAAAATAGACTGCTTCCATTTGCCCTTTCTTATTTTTGCCTCCTTCTCCGTAAGAAACAACCAAGTATAAAATGGCAAAATCAGGAAGCGAAACCCCGCTGATGCAGCAGCACAAAGCCATCAAGGCCAAATACCCTGATGCCATCCTGCTATTTCGTGTGGGCGACTTCTATGAAACTTTCGGAGAAGATGCCGTGCATGCGTCACGTGTACTCGGCATCACACTCACCAAAAGAAACAATGGTGCCGCCTCCAGCAGCGAACTTGCCGGATTCCCGCACCATGCCCTCGATACCTACCTCCACAAACTCGTGAAAGCCGGATTCAGAGTAGCCGTATGCGACCAACTAGAAGATCCGAAACAGGCAAAAGGTATCGTAAAACGTGGCGTGACAGAATTGCTTACACCTGGTACCGCCACAAACGACAAATTACTCGAGAAAGAAAACAATAACTTTCTGGCAGCCATTCATTTTGGCACAAACAATTATGGTCTCGCTTTTCTTGATATCAGCACAGGTGAATTTTTGATTGCTGAAGGAAACAAGGAATATGCCGATAAACTGCTTCAAAGTCTGAGACCTTCAGAAGTCATTTTCCCTCGCAATAAACAAAAAGAATTCAAGGAAACATTCGGAAATAA
>JBIIPV010000281.1:0-2645 GCA_044342435.1 Lacibacter sp.
TGTTACTGAATATTCTTTGCTTCCCCGTATCTGCGCCATTTCTCAATCACAGCCTGCATATCATCCGCCAGTTCACTTTGAAAAAGAACTTTCTTTTTCGTTTCAGGATGTACAAAGCCAAGTGTTTGTGCGTGTAAAGCATGGCGAGGGCATAATGCAAAACAATTATCTACAAACTGCTTATACTTTGCATAAACGGTTCCTTTCACGATTCTGTCTCCTCCGTAAGTATCATCATTGAATAACGGGTGGCCAATGTGCTGCATATGCACGCGGATCTGATGCGTACGTCCTGTTTCCAATTTACAGGCTACCAGTGTCGTATAACCGAAACGTTCCAGCACTTCATAATGGGTGATTGCGTCCTTGCCATATTCCCCATCCGGGTAAACATCCATGATTTTTCTGAAACGCTGGTGTCTGCCAACATGGGCATGTATGGTTCCTTTGTCTTCTTTGATATCTCCCCATACCAATGCGATGTATCTTCTTTCAACAGTGTGGTCAAAAAACTGTTTTGCAAGAGAAAGGCTTGACTGGTGATTTTTTGCCAGAACAACCAGTCCGCTTGTGTTTTTGTCAATGCGATGCACCATGCCAAAACGAGGCAGCTCTTCTTCTTTTAAATCGGGTTGTTGTTGAAGCAGGTGAAAGAGTATGCCATTCACCACGGTTCCGTCCGGATTGCCGCTTCCGGGATGCATGATGAGTCCTGCCGGTTTGTTAATTAAAATCACCGAATCATCTTCATAAAAGATGTTGAGTGGAATCGGCTGGGGGATGATGTTGCGATCATCGGGAGAGGTATCGGAGAATGTGATGATTTCATCGCCTGGTTTTACTTTGTAATTGGCTTTAATTACCTGATTATTCACCAATACAAAACCCAATTCAATTGCCTGTTGAATTTTATTACGTGTAGCGCCTTCAATTTTGGTCATCAGAAATTTATCGATACGCAAAGGCTCCTGTCCGCCGCTCACCACGAAGCGTTTTCGTTCATACATCTCTTCGGCCCCGTCTCCGTTTTCCAACTCTGATTCCTGCTCAAGCAAATCATCTGTCATAAATACAAAAATACAGTTCAGTTTCGGAACCTACCTTTGTATTCGAAATTGTTTAATAATTCATTATACCGGATGTTCAATGAATGATGTTGTAAGAAATAACCGGATCGAAGTCGAGGATCTTGGTAAGATGGCTTACAGGGATGCCTGGAACTATCAAGAAGAATTGCTTCAGAAAAATCTTACGATCAAATCTGAGCAAAGACAAATGCAGCAGAACGGTATTTCTGTTGAATTACCGATTACAGAAAATCACCTGCTTTTTGTTGAACATCCCCCGGTTTATACCCTTGGTAAGAGCGGTGATATTTCACATGTATTGATTGATGAGCAGGAGAGAAAAGAAAAAGGAATTGAATATGTTGAGACGAATAGAGGAGGTGATATCACTTACCACGGCCCCGGACAAATTGTAGGATATCCCATTCTGGATCTCGAACATTTTGGAACAGACATTGCCAAATACTTACGAAGACTTGAAGATGTCATCATTCTGACACTTGCGGATTATGGCATAAAAGGGGAAAGGAGTGTAGGTGAAACAGGTGTGTGGCTCGATCCAGATCTGAAAGGAAAAGAAAGAAAAATTTGTGCCATGGGGGTTCGTTGTAGCCGCTGGGTGACGATGCATGGTTTTGCATTGAATGTAAATACTGATCTGTCCTATTTTCAGCACATTGTTCCCTGCGGTATTGCCAATAAGCAGGTGGCTTCCATGCATCAGGAATTATTGGGACCTGTAGATATTACGGAAGTAAAAGGACGAATCATCACTCACTTTGAAACTGTTTTTGAAGCAAAAATGGTGACGGAGCCTTTTGGATATTCATTCTAAGCTTCAGTTTGATGCGCCTAATGAAAGATGATCAATAGAGAGCCCCATTATTCACATAATAAAAGTACCCAGAGCCTCCGCTGAATGTCCAGTTGGAAAGATTCACTGTTCCGTTTCCTGTTGTACTTCCTTTGATTCGGTAAGCACTGACGGCCTGTGCATTTCTGTTCCATGTTAAACGTGTGCCGCTTATGCATGTTTCAGCGCCGAGGCCGGTATTACGTAAAAAATAAGCATCATTGGTTCCATATACTTTTCCGATGCCGCTGGCATCCACACATACTGCTGTCATTTCATCAACACCAATTCCTTTTACAATAGATGAATAACCAAAGTCTTTCATCAGCCTGGCCATGAATGCAACGTGACGACCTTGCCTGGTTCTTTGTCCGTAATGCGAATCAGTGATGGTATTTGTCAACAACGATGAGTTGATAAAGTCATTGGCACCCAGCGTCACATACCGATGATATGGGTTTGTAAGTGCCTGATCGCTGGTTACAGAGCCTGTGGCTGCGCTATAATAGGCACGTCCGAGAATGGCCAGTCCTGCACTGGTACCACCAACTGTTACATTCTTGGTATTGATGAGATAATTGATGGCATCTTCCACCGGAGTGTCTTTCCAGTAATTCACATAATTCCATTGGTCGCCACCGGCGATGAATAAAGCTTCTGCATTTCTGATCTTGTCTCTGACTGATGTTAGCATGGCTTTCGAACGGCTATCGATGATGATTGTT
>JBIIPV010000282.1:0-2642 GCA_044342435.1 Lacibacter sp.
TTTCCGCATCTGATCTGTTGTATTGGCACCTGCACGGTGAAAAACCCAGCCGCTGTGATAACTTATTTCTCCTAAATCAAAGGGCTCAATTACATGTTTAAAATCGGTTACTCTTAATTTTTGCTGTATAGCAGCTTCGCTTTCGTCGCCTATTTCCAAATCACGACCTTCCACAATTTGATGACTGCCTGCACTGAATTCCAATGGTCCCAATTCCAGAGTAGTTTCCTGCAATGGAATCCATGCTGTAATTGTTTTATCTGTTTCAAGTGGCCAATAGTATTGATCAGCATGCCAAGGTGTAATACCACCACCGCCTTCTTTAAATAAGGCCTGGTCATGGTAAATTCTTACGCCCTCTGTCTGCATTAAATCAGCAGCAATCTTTGCAAGCCGCTTACTGAAAACCAATTCCTTTACAACTTCATCTTCAGTCCACAAATTAAACAATTGCAAAAAGGCTTTTCCGTAAGTGCTGCGTTCTTCCAGTGGTTTTACCTCATTATTCATCAGCGCTACTCTCTTGCTGATGGCATCGTTAAAAAATGAAAGAGCGGCTGCATCAAAAACATGTTTTAGTTTGATGTAGCGGTTTTGCTGGTAAAATTCAATTTGCTCATAGGTGAGCTGGTAAGGCTTTGCAAGTGAATCCATTACTTCTGAAGGAATTGTAGGCATAAGATTCTTTTGATTGTAAAACTATCCTGAAGTCATGTTTATAAATAGCACTCTGTAAGCCAGTAATTACACTATATAGACATAAAGCTATATATTTAAACACTAAACAGAATAAATAGTGGAATATGAAGCCATTGTTGGAAAATTTAACTTCTAAAAGGGGCCACCATTCCTTTATGGCATTTGCAGTAAATCAACCTAAGTTTGATTTCTACTGGCATTATCACCCTGAGTATGAGCTAACGCTCATTATAAATGGAAAAGGCCGCAGATTAATTGGGGACAGCCATGAAAATTTTCAAAATGGAGACCTTGTACTCGTTGGGCCCGGCCTTCCTCACACTTGGGTAAGTGGTAGAGGTATTAAAGGGAGATCGGAAGCTGTCGTTATACAGTTTTCTCAGGATTTTATGGAACGTTTTGCAGGCCTGGAGGAATTAACGACCATCAATAAATTGCTTTTGCGGGCAAAGCAAGGCATCTTATTCAAAGGTAAAATCCCAGCGAGTTTAATCCAACAGATGCAGATCTTGCCAGCGAAAATGGGTGTTGAAAAAATTACCGGTCTGCTGAAAATCCTTCATGAACTGTCTGAATTAAAATCGGGTTCGCTGGTATCTTCATTCTATCAGCCGCTCAAAGGAAAGGAAAATGAAAACCGCATTAATAAGGTGTGTCAGTATGTGCAAAAGCATGCTGCTGAACCATTAACCATTCATAAAGCTGCTGCTTTAATTCATTTATCTCCCGGTGCTTTTTGCAAATTTTTTAAACGGATTACCGGCAAAACATTTTCCGATTATGTGAATGATATACGGATTGCCAACGTGTGCAATCAATTATTAGCTACTGATAAGCAAATAGCTGAAATTGCTTTTATTAATGGCTTCGAAACGCTTACCTATTTCAACCGCGTTTTTCTGAAAAAGAAGGGGGTTCGACCCGGTCAGTACAGATCAAATCATACAGTTTAGTTTGTGAATAAATTCTTCTATTCAAAGGTGCTGAGTTAAATAGATAAGTGCAATTTTTAGAACCAAATGACAATATGTTCCAAATCTTATGAAAACACAAGCAAATCAATCATAATTCTGATCGATATAATATATTTGAATGAGGAAAGAATCCGAGATATCAGGTTTTATTATATGTGGATTATAAAATATTTATGGTCGGGAAAAAAATCGAAAAATATATATTAACGAGAGAAGTTGGCGAAGGCGGAATGGCAAAGGTTTATGAGGCCAAACATGAAAGCCTGGGGCATGTTGTCGCAATAAAAATCTTAAAGGAAGATCTTTTAAATAATACTTATGTAAAAAACCTATTCATCAAGGAAGCTCGTTTCTTAGCCACCCTTCAACACGAAAATATCATTCGAGTTATTGATACAGAAGAGCTCCCGCATCAAATTTCAATTATCATGGAATTTGTGAGTGGGAAAACATTAAAAGAAAAAGTAGAAGAATTAGGGCCTCTGACGCACAAAGAAGTATATGACATATTTTCTCAGATATTATCTGCACTTGAATATTGCCATTATAAAAATATAATTCATCGTGATATCAAACCTTCTAACATCATCATACTTCCAAACGGCAAAGTCAAAGTCTACGATTTTGGAATAGCAAAAGAAATCGCCCTTGACAAAAATGCCACGAGGACAACTACCCAAATGGGGACGCCAAATTATATGAGTCCGGAACATATCGTACCCTCCAATATAATTGACCACCGGAGCGATATCTATTCACTGGGAATCACTTTATTTTACGCCATTAACGGCTTTGTTCCTTATGACTACGATTCCATTTTTGAAATACAAAAACATATCATTGAAGACCCATTACCCGAATTCAAAAATAAAAGTATATATAAAGAGCTTGTGCTGAAAGCTTGTGAGAAGCAAAAAAAAGATCGATTTCAAAGCTGCTCTGAGTGGAAAATAAGATTAAAGGAATTTT
>JBIIPV010000283.1:0-2638 GCA_044342435.1 Lacibacter sp.
TCTCTAATACCGAAGAATCGATACATCCTGCATAAATCGCAGCTGTATAATCGGAGCCTCCTCGACCAAGGGTAGTTGTTACACCTCTGTCATCGGATGCGATAAAGCCGGGCAGAACGGTGATTGAATGATGATTGGCGGCTACAAATTCATTGACATTTTTTTCAGTTGTATGAAAATCAACTGCAGCCTTTCCATATTCGGAATTGGTTCTGATTAATTCTCTTGAATCTTTCCAGTTTGTGTCTAATCCTTCGTGAAGAAGTACCGCATTAAAAATTTGAGAAGAGAGCCATTCGCCATAGCTCATCAGTTTGTCTTTGGTGCGAAGTGAACATTCACTTAACAGAAAAATGCCGTTGCAGAGATCTTCGATTTCATTGCATGATTTTTTTACGAGGCTGAGCAGGCTGCTTTGGTGATGAACAGGGATCATTTCTTTCACAGCCTGAAAATGTTTGGATTCAATTTCTCGCAGCAGTTCGCGATATGATTCATCACCGGTGGCTGATTGTTCACTGCATTTGATGAGCAGATCAGTAATGCCACTCATGGCACTCACCACAATCATGGCGGGCTTTGCAGTTTGCTTGACAATATCTGCCACCTGTTTCATTGCAGTGGCGCTGCCCATGGATGTACCGCCAAATTTAAGAATATGCATATTGCGTGAATTTATGCTGATCATTTTGATCAGTCAAAGTAATATAAAATGTTTTTAGAAAAATCACACAGAGAAGAGGCAGGGGTAATATGACAAGTTTAATCCGCAAAGCGGATTGTTGTAGTTGTAATCGTGGATGTGTATGTGATCAACATGCTCATAAAAATGCCCGAAATTTTTATTCGGGCACAAGATAATTCAATGCAACAAAACGAGTGTTAGCGGGTTGGGGTGATAAAAAAATCAGGATCGCATATTTTCGAATTGGAGTGGCAAGCCCAACTCCCAACCCTTGGATGCTTGTATCACTGTTTGAAGATCATCAATTTTTTTTCCGGTTACACGTACAATGTCATCGTTGATAGATGCCTGTACTTTCAGTCCGCTATCTTTGATCAGTTTCACGATCTTCTTTGCATCCTCCTGTTTCAGACCATTTCGCACCGAGATCTCTTGTTTAACTAGTTTCCCGCTTTGGTAAGGCTCTTTGCTTAGATCAAAAGCTTCGGGAGAAATCCCCTGTTTATGTGCACGATTAATTAAAATATCTGTGAGCTGACGCAACTTCATCTCATCTTCCACTTCCACATTCAACTTGAATTCCTTTTTGTTCAAATCGATGGCAACATGACTTCCTTTAAAGTCGAAACGATTTGTAATTTCTTTCGTTGTAACATTCACTGCGTTGTCGAGCGCCTGTGCATCCACTTTAGAAACTATATCAAAAGAAGGCATATTATTATTTATTTGAAGTTAAGGAACAAATTCAGGCAAGGGATTTTTTTGATTTGGAGAATATCCAAAAAAGAACCATCCCAATTATCATCAAACTTGCAGATATCAATTCAGCCTGGGTGGGTTGAAAAGGCAGATCTTCATATTTGGTATTGACGCGTATTTTCTCCACAAAAAATCGCTCCAACCCGTTGAAAAACAGATAGACAGCGAACAATGCACCGGGAGAATTTATTTTTTTTCTGAGCAGAATAAGAATTAAAAAAATCAGCAGCCCGGCAATTGTTTCATAGAATGGCGTTGGGAACACTGGCAAAGGCAGATAACTACAATGTTCTTCCTGATTACAACCAGCCAATCTGAAACCAACACTATTAACATTATGCGGATAAGTGTATGCAAACATCCATGTAGGAAGAAAAGACGGGGCTTTTACGGAGGCGGAGGGGACTTTGGTTACATCGACTGTGCCGAATTCGGAAAAGGTGTAGGCCGCATTCAATTTTAATGACTGCTCGAACTCACCTGCCTGCGCAAGTCTCACATTGCCTGTGCTGTCAGCAACATAGGCACTATTTGGCACGCCCCAATCTCCATCACCGGAAACCTGGCAACCAATTCGGCCTATTGCATAAGCAATGATAAGCGTTGGGCCAAATGCATCGGCCAGATGTCGGACTGAAATTTTCTTTTTACGGGCATAGATGATGATTGCGATGGCTGCACATATCAAACCGCCATAAAAGGTGAGTCCGCTAAACGCGAGCAAAGCACCAATCGGATCAGCAGTGAATTCACTCCAGTTTTCGAAATTATGGAATAGCTTGGCTCCAAGGAATCCAAATAATGCAGCAAGCATGGTCATATCACCAACACGTTCATGAGGCCATACACGTATCACGCGCTCCTCTGGTTTTGTCATTTTGGTTTTGTTCTTTTCGTACCATTTTAACCCGGCAAAAAGAACACCCATCAGAATACCTGCTAACCAATTTCCATTGCTAGAGAAAACAAATTCCTGCGGATTTAATTCCGGATCAGAGTTGAGAAAAGCACCAATGATTTTAAACCCAAATAGAAATCCAAGAATTGCATTGATGGCAATTTCAAATGGTTTTGCGGCCTCTCCGAAAATCTTTTTTTCTTCTACTGGTTTGAGTAACCCTTTTTTTTCTTTTCGTTTTAATTCAGATGTCAGAACAAAAGCGGCTATAATGAATGCAATGGCCACAAAAAAAC
>JBIIPV010000285.1:0-2621 GCA_044342435.1 Lacibacter sp.
TGCCACATCGCCCCATGGGATGGTCATGCAGAAATAATTCCTTCCCTGAATATTTACGTTTTTTGAAGCATGCCCCAGTGGTACCCGCACAATCTTTCCATTTTTTCTTGCCGCCCCGCCTTCTCCCAATTTCTCGATCATCGTAGTGGCTGTACCATGACTCAATCCACCTGAACCCTTCGTGATAAAACCAATTTTTAAATATGTTGCATCCGGCATTTGTTTTTTCAATTGCATGGCAATGCAATCTGTCGGAACAACATCAAAGCCTGCACCCGGTAAAAGCATGATACCGGCCTGCTTTGCCTGTTCATCATATCTTCTGATCATTTCAAAAACTGAGAGATCTCCGTTGATGTCGAGGTAATGGGTATTGGTTTGTATGCAGGCTTCCACCATCGGTGCCGCTGTTCTTGAAAAGGGGCCTGCAGCGTGAATCACAACCAGGATATCAGATAAGTTTTCTGCTATTACATGCACATCATCCAAAGAGAATATTCTGTATTCTAAATTGTATTTTTCTGCAAGTGGTTGAATTGATTTCTTTGTTCTTCCGCTGATGGTTAACGGAACATTTTTATCTTTCGCATAGCGGATGATGAGTTCGCCGGTATATCCGTTTGCACCATACAGCAGGATGTGTTTTTTTTGTTTCATTCTGCAGGCCAGTTAATTTTCCCCAGTAATTCTTCTAAATAAATCCTGTCTGTATCATCATATGTGTTGAGAGATTCACTATCTAAATCAAATACCGCAACTACTTTATTATTTCTAATCACAGGCAATACAATTTCAGATTTGCTTTTACTGCTGCAGGCAATATGACCGGGAAATTGTTCCACATCCGCAACTATGAGTGTTTTTTCTTCTTCCCATGAAGTGCCGCATACGCCTTTCCCTTTTCGAATACGGGTGCAGGCAAGAGGTCCCTGAAAAGGTCCGAGTACCAGCTCTTCACCGTCTCCTGACTGCGTTGGTTTAACCAGATAAAATCCTACCCATAACCAGCCAAACTGCTCTTTTAAAGCAGCGCAGATATTGCCCAGGTTTGCATATAAATCAGATTCTCCTGTAATAACTGCTTCGATCTGTGGCAATAGTGATTGATATTGTTCATCCTTGCTTCCTTTTTCAATAATCAGGTCTTCTGCCATGTGAATAAATTAAGTAGAAATAAAGGTACGGGATGATTTTATGGTTTGATGAAAATGCTTACGTTTGTTCATGCACTAAAGCTTAATCATTTCTTATGCTCTGCCGTTTTATTGTCATTTTTATCGTGGGTTTGTTTTTCAATCATTCTCTTTTTTCTCAGGCTTATTTTACAAGTAAAGCCAATGGCCGCTGGAACAATGCCGCTACTTGGAAACTGGAATCGGGAGTGAGTGCAACAAATATTCCCGGGGTTACAGACTCAGTGGTGATCTTGAACAGCCATCAGGTAATTGTAGATTCTCTTCATCAATGTCTGAGTTTATCTGTTCGGCAATCTGCCGGGTTAAAATTAGACAGCATCACATCTTTTCTCACTATCATTAATAATCTTTCTCTCACCGATGGTGCAATTGTTTCTGTTTCGAGTGGCAACCTGACTGTCAGTGGCAACAGCACCATCAGTCTGGCTACACTGACTCAAACAGGAGGGATTGTTTCGATTATTGGTCTTGTCAATGCATCCAATACAAGTTTTACTGCCGGAAATACGATCATTGATATTCAGTCGGGGATTTTTAATACAATTGGCGGTCTCACACTTTCTGCACTTACACGGCCTGCAGAGTTGCGCATTGGAACAGGCCTTGCAAATGTTGTTGGTGCTTTAATCACTTTTGGCGGTGCGGCCAAAGTGCGTTTTACCGGAGATGGTTCTCTGGTGCTGGCCGGATTAGTAACGATGACAAATACAAATTTTGTATCAGGCAATGGAAGGGTAGTATATGTAGGCATACCCGGAGCAAATCAAAATGTTGCTTCACTCAATTATAATCGTCTTGTTATTACCGGTATAGGTGCCGGTAGAAAAGTGATCAGTGGCACAGTCAATGTAAGCGATACCCTTACTCTGCTCACCGATACTTTGCAGGTCAATTCCGGATCATTGACGATGGCGAATAATTCCTGTATCATTCGCACAGCCGGAAAAATTCTTTCAGCACCGAATTTTGCCGGACAAGTAGATTTGATCTATAATAATATTCAGAGAGATACAACAGGACCCGAGTTACCGGTGAATGTACAGACATTAAGAAATTTGACTATTGCCAATGCCGGCGGAGTTGCTTTAAGTGCAAATGGATATGTCAATCAGAAATTATTTTTAACGGCCGGAGAACTCGATACACGAAATTCTACGTTGTTTATCAGAAATATTCAGGGAGGATTAACAGAAGATCCTGCGGTAGAACAAAATGCGGGTTATGTAAGTGGATTGATTGAAAGAAGTATAGGAACATCAACAGGCATTAGATTATTTCCTTTTGGAACGGGAACGGTGCCGGCCATACGAAGTTTTGAATTGAATTATACCACAGCTCCATCAACTGCCGGTTCGTTACAGGTAAGATATATAAACACTGCAGCCGATCAGCAGTCGGGATTACCAATAACGGAAGGCACGGTAA
>JBIIPV010000286.1:0-2608 GCA_044342435.1 Lacibacter sp.
GATTCGAAAAGTAGAGGAAGGCATGGCAACCATTTCTACCTGCTTCTCTTCATCATAGAAATAAATGTTGTGATCAATAGTGTGCCATACTTTCACAGCATCCTGTTCTTTTCTTCCTGCTTTTAATAAGGCATCAACAAAAGGACGTGCACTTCCGTCGAGAATGGGAATTTCCGGACCATCTATTTGTACAAGCACATTGTCTATTTCACAACCTGCCAGTGCCGCCAGCAAATGTTCAATGGTGCTTACTTCGGCTCCGTTTTGAGCGATGGTTGTACTTCTTTGTGTTCGTACAACATTGTCCACATCGGCTTTGATGGTGGGTTGGGATTCCAGATCAATTCTTTGAAAAACAATTCCGGTATTCGGTTCAGCCGGTAAAATTGTCAGGTTCACAACGGATCCTGTGTGGATTCCTACCCCTGAAAGTGATATTTTATCTGCAATTGTATATTGTTGGCAATTACAGGATTCATTCTTTGTCTCCATAAAGCACGAAAGTAGAAAAAAAGAGGATATAAGCGGAAAAGGATCTGTTTAACCCGTAATTATTCAATTCAATACAGGAGAACAAAGCGCTTTAAAGATCTGCTTTTTGGGCCTTCAGCTCCCTGATCATCGCTTCAAGCTCGGAAATTCTTCGTTCGATCTCGGGCAAATTCCGAAATACAGCCTGGCTGCGGAGGGTGCTGGTATAGTCGAATGCAGGTGAGCCTGTGACCGTGCTGCCAGGATTTTTGATGGATTTGCTGACCCCACTTTGTGCATTGATCCGGGACTTGTCTGCAATGGTGATATGTCCAACAATTCCGGCCTGTCCGCCTATCATCACCTGGTTGCCGATTTTGGTACTGCCACTGATTCCACTTTGTGCGGCAATAACGGTATCTTTTCCTATTTCTACGTTATGAGCAACCTGTATCAGGTTGTCAAGTTTAGCACCAGCCCGTATGATGGTCGATCCGATAGTGGCTCGGTCAATACTACAGTTAGAACCAATTTCTACGTTGTCTTCAATCACCACATTTCCAATCTGAGGAACTTTCTTGTACGTTCCGTTATCCTGCGGAGCAAAGCCGAAGCCATCGCCCCCAATAATGGTACCTGCATGTATTCTGACATTGCTGCCGATTTTGCAATCGTAATATATTTTCACACCCGGCTGCAGGATGGTGTGATCCCCAATCACTACATCATCTCCGATAAAAACCTGCGGGTGAATCTTGACATTATTGCCAATGCTAACTCTTTGTCCGATGAAACTAAACGCTCCAATAAATACATCTGCTCCCATTTTTGCGGAGTCGGCGATGTAAGCCGGTTGTTGAATTCCCGTCAGCGCTTTTGATTTGAATTGCTCGTATGCTTCCAGAAGCACAGCAAATGCACTATACGCATCCTGTACGCGTATAAGTGATGCCGAAACGGGCTCCTTCAGCTCCAGGGAATCATTCACGATGATCACTGAAGCTTTCGTCTGGTATAAAAACTCTTCATACTTCGGGTTGGCTAAAAAAGAGAGCTGGCCTGAATTCGCTTCTTCAATTTTTCCAAAAGAATGAACAAGGGTTTCTGGATCTCCTTCAACTGTTCCCCCGATCATCTGTGCTATTTGTGTGGCGCTAAACTGCATCCGATTTGCTTTATCAATCACTCTTTACAGACTTAATAAACTAATCCCGGTTTAATTCTTCCGGCCAGCAAAGGTAAAACTTTTTAGCGGGCCCATCAGATACTTCTCTGATCAGCAGATATTCTATTTCTGAAAGATTCTTTACGCTGCCGTCTTTGAACAGAATTTTGATGGGCTCATTCGATTGGTTATACATTCTGTTAGAGGCGATGCCATTGAAAACAAACCAGTGGGTATCCTCTTTCGGAATTCCTAGTTTTTCAGCTGCTCTATGCTGCAACTGAATAATGTATTCCGGGTCAAAGGGCTCCATCTGCAATTTGGTTTTGAGAATTTTTCTGTCGATGAGCCGTTTACATAGTTCGCTTAGAATATGGTCCGGATGAGTCATCCATTTTTTGACGGATGCCATCACATCATAATCGTCCAGTGCACAGAAGAGCGCCGGATTTCTTTTGATAAACAAGCCGGGATTATTTTCTTTCAATATATAATCAAAAATTTCGCTGGTAGAGAAAAGGCCATCTTCTTTACGTGCCAGCATTTTCGCTCTTTTTAAAATATTTACCAGCATATTTTCTGCTCCTAAAACTGCCTTATGCAAATAAGCCTGCCAGTACATCAACCGCCGAGCCACCAGAAACTTTTCAATGGAATAAACACCTTTCTCTTCAATCACAAGTTCTCCGTTATGCACAGCCATCATCTTGATGATCCTGTCGTACCCAATCACTCCTTCACTCACTCCGCTGTAAAAACTATCCCGAGTGAGATAGTCCATCCTGTCAACATCCAGCTGACTACTGATGAGCTGATGTAAAAACGCTTTGTGATAACTGCCTTTAAAAATCGAAATAGCCAAACTTAATTCTCCTTTGAACTCTGCATTCAGGCAATCCATGAGTAAGAGAGAAATGTCTTCATGATGGGTATCTTCAATTAATACATGTTCTAGTGCATGTGAAAAAGGGC
>JBIIPV010000288.1:0-2604 GCA_044342435.1 Lacibacter sp.
TAAAGAAAATGCTGAATCACTTTGCGACCGAGGAAAGCTCCACTAGCCTCATCTCCCAAAATATATCCAAGTCCCGGACTGTTTCTGACGATCCTGCTTCCGTTATAGTAACATGAATTAGAACCTGTACCAAGTATGCAAGCCACTCCTTTTGAATGGCCGCACAATGCCCTTGCCGCACCCATCAAATCATGGTCAACTTTAATTTTTCGTGTGCCCTGAAAAACCTGCTTTAACGCTTTTTGCACATGCTGCACATTGGCCGGATTGCTGCAACCTGTTCCGTAATAAAAAATCTCAGATATACTTTCCTTCTTCAAATGAGGAAATAATTCCGCCTGTAGCAACGATGTAATCTGTTCCGTATTCAAAAAATAAGGGCTGATTCCCTGTGTAAATATGATTTTTTTCTTTTTCCCCTTAATCAAACACCATTCAGCTTTAGTAGCTCCACTATCTGCAATTAAAATTGATGAGGACATAGACTTGATAATTGTATTTCAAAGTTAATAATAACATTTATTCGCAAGGGTGATGCTGTTTGGTTAATTTTCGTGAAATTTGCTCCTTTCTATTATAACTGCTTTACATGAATACAAAAAGGACATTATTGCCTTTATTCTTCTCTCTGATTCTCATTCTCGGAATGTTTCTAGGATATAAATTAAAGGAAAATATGGGCAACTACGGCCCATCCCTATCTTCTTCAAAAAATCCAGTATCAATTAGGGAGTTACTATCAATCATAGATCGTCATT
The DNA here is from genome assembly GCA_044342435.1 of Lacibacter sp. GTDB lineage: Bacteria > Bacteroidota > Bacteroidia > Chitinophagales > Chitinophagaceae > Lacibacter. The sequence goes on from JBIIPV010000288.1 coordinate 759, forward strand.
ACATTGATAGTATCCACACAGATAGCCTGGGCTTACTGGCTATTCAAACCATCATGCAGCAGTTAGACCCGCATTCTGTATATATACCAGCCGACAAAGTCATGCTTCTGAGAAGTGAAATACAAGGCGCCTTCGACGGGGTTGGTATGGAATTCGATATTCTCAATGATACGGTCTGTATCGTAGGCGTCAAAAAAGGAAGTCCTGCCGAAAAAGAAGGCATTGAAACGGGATCTCAGATTCTTAAAATCAATGGCCGTGCAGTGTCTGGTGTAAATATCAGTCCGGAAACTGTCCGCAGCTTGGTAAGAGGACCGAGAGGATCAGTAGTTTCAATGCTCGTGTATCAAAACAATCAAACAGCTGAAAAAAAGGTACAGCGTGCCCCCATCAACCAGGAATGTATTGACCTGGCTTATATGATAAAACCCGGTGTCGCATATATACGACTCAACAGATTTGCATCCACCGCTTATGAAGAATTCATGCAACATCTGGAAAAATTGAAAAGCCAGGGAATGAATTCCCTCATACTCGATCTGCAGGAAAACGGAGGCGGACTGATGGATGATGCCGTACAGATAGCGGATGAATTTTTGGATAATAACAAAGACATAGTATATACCGAAGGCCGAAATTCTCCTAAAAAAATGTTCCAGGCTCGTCGTCCTGGTTTATTTGAAAAGGGAAATCTGTTTATTCTCGTGAATGAGCATTCTGCCAGCGCAAGTGAAGTTCTTGCAGGAGCTCTTCAGGAATGGGACCGCGCAACGATCATTGGCCGAAGAACGTATGGGAAAGGACTGGTACAGGAGGAATTTAATTTAAGTAACGGAGATGCACTCCGCCTCACCGTATCACGCTACTTTACCCCACTCGGAAGAAACATACAAAAGCCATACCTGAAAGGAAAAGACTCTTCATATAAAAATGAAATTACAAACAGGTATAAGAATGGTGAGTTGTTAGAAAATGACAGTGCCAAACATAAAGGCAAGGAATATCGGACAAAAGGAGGACGTATTGTTTATGGTGGATGGGGTATTACACCGGATGTTTTTGTGGCTGCCGATTCAGCTGAATTAAGTTTAATGAACAACCACCCTCTGATATTTCAAGCAGTGGCTGCTTTTTCATTTCACTACTTCAAAACCAACAAACAAAAACTTTTGACATTAAAACAACCTCAAGAACTGAATACTTATCTAAACTCAAATTCTCAGCTTATTACAGGGTTAACAAATTACATAAACGCCTTCAAAACCAATACCCAGATTAACGCAAAAGAAAAATCTTATCTGACCAAATACACAAATCAATACATCGCAAGACTAACACTTGGGAAAGAAGGATATTTTACTTATCTGTTGCTTACAGACCCGGTATTCAACTCGGCCATAAACCTCATAAAATAACTTCCCCCTCCAGGTCATAATCAAATGCCTTTGTAATTTTCACTTGAACAAAATCACCTATCACAAGTGGTTTATCAGAGTCAATCAATACCTCATTGTCAACTTCTACAGAATCAAATTCGGTTCTCCCGATATACCTGCCTGCTTCTTTTTTATCAATTAAGGTCTTAAAAATCTTTCCCACTTTCTCCTGATTCAGCTCGTAAGAAATTTCTTGCTGTACGGACATGATTTGCTGTGCTCTTCTTTCTTTTTCATCTGCAGGAACATCATCTTCCAAAAGATAACCGGATGTCCCTTCTTCGTGACTGTAAGTAAACACCCCTACCCGATCAAATCGCTGTTGCTCCAGAAATGCACATGTTTCATCTACATCATCTTGTGTTTCTCCGGGGAAACCTGCAATCAAAGTAGTTCTCAAACAAATACCC